>JAYUPM010000300.1:0-1538 GCA_043760145.1 Spartobacteria bacterium | reverse complement strand
GATCGACTCCACTGTCCCAAAATACTAGGCGATGGAGTCCACACCCGAACGTCAGTCAATGGGTGCGGCCTTGGGAAAGATCGCGAGCGGTCTATATGTCGCAACCGCCATGGTCGATGGGCGCCCGCTGGGATTGCTCTGCAGCTTTGTCGAGCAGGCCGGATTTGCCCCACCGATGATCTCGCTGGCGATCGCGCCGGGGCGGCCCATTGTGGCTGCTCTTGATGGCGACGGCCTCTTTGGTCTCCATGTCTTAAGCAAGGAGAACAGCGGTTTGCTCAAAGCATTCGCCCGTGGAGATAATCCCGAGGCATTCGCCGAGTTAGCCCAAGTGTCTAACAAGAACGGTGTTCCGCAATTTGCCGATGCATGGGCTTTTTTAACCTGCCAGGTGCGCGGCAAATTGGACGCAGGGGATCACGCGATTTACGTGGCTGAAGTCATTGATGGTCTTGTGCAACAGGAAACCGGCGAACCGATGGTTAGGATTCGCGCCAATGGCTTCGGATACTAAACTGGCCATGGATGCGGAATGTCTCGGGCTGCTGTGTTGCCCCGTGACCTTGCAAAGGCTGTCGGCCGCGCCCGATGAACTGATCGCGCGCCTCGAGCTCTTGCGCGCTGCAGGCACATTGAAAGACAGTCGCGGGCAATCATTCGCTGAGCCCGTTACTGCCGCGCTCCTGCGTGACGACGGCCTCGGCCTTTATCCAATCCGCGACGGTCTCCCGATGTTACTCCCGGAAGAGCTGATCATTTTGCCAGTAAGTTGATTCCGCCATGCGCCTTCCAGTAATCCACGGTCTGATTCGTCGCAGGTTGCTCATCAACTTCCGGGTGGATGCGGAGGTAATGAGCCGCTTGTTACCCCGCCCGTTCCGACCAAAGCTCCACGGTGGCTACGCCATTGCTGGTATCTGCCTCATCCGGTTGGAACAGATTCGTCCTGTATGGATTCCAAGCTTCTGTGGCATCTCCAGCGAGAACGCCGCGCACCGAATCGCTGTCCTTTGGGACGAACCTTCCGGCGAGTCTCGCGAAGGTGTGTTCATCCCGCGTCGCGACACCGGTTCGTGGCTGAATCATCTCGCGGGTGGCCGCGTTTTCCCCGGCGAACATCACAAGGCAAATTTTGCAGTGATGGATGATGGCTCCAGGATTTCCATGTCCATTCGGGCTCGCGATACGCGCATGTCGGTGGAGCTTCGCGCCCACGATAGCGATTCATTGCCGGAGTCGTCCTGCTTCAAATCACTGGCTGAGTCGTCCGCTTACTTTGCTTCCGGCAGAGTCGGTTATTCTGTTACGCGGGATTGCTGTCGTCTCGACGGCATCCGTCTTCAGACCGATGGCTGGCAGGTGCGTCCGCTTTCAGTCAATCAAGTTGAATCCTCTTTCTTCGCTGACGAGTCGGCGTTCCCAGCTGGGAGTGTGACCTTCGATCACGCGCTCGTCATGCGCGACCTTCGCCACCGATGGCACCCGGAACCCGACATGCTTACGGAACCAGCATGAACACATCATCACTCGTCCTCCGA
>JAYUPM010000299.1:0-3717 GCA_043760145.1 Spartobacteria bacterium | reverse complement strand
GCTCGAAGCCGACCTCGCCAAGGCAATGATGAGCCTTCCCGCCACCAAGGGTTTTGAGATCGGGTCCGGTTTCGCCGGGACCAGGATGCGTGGTTCCGAACACAACGATGCGTTTGTCATGGAGAAGGATCAGGTCCGGACGACGACGAATCGTTCCGGTGGAATCCAGGGCGGGATCAGCAATGGGGAACATATTTTTTTCCGGGTCGGGTTCAAGCCCACGGCCACCATTTTTCGGCCGCAACAGACAGTCACGACGCAGGGGGAGGAGATTCAACTGCAGGCCCGTGGCCGTCATGATCCTTGTGTCCTGCCACGCGCGGTCCCAATGGTTGAAGCCATGGCGGCATTGATTTTATGCGATCACGCGTTAAGACAACGCGGCCAATGTGGAACCCCTTGATTCATTTATGACTAACGATAATTCGTGGGCTCAAATTCTCCTGATCGCCGCTGTCCTCTTTGTGGCTTATCGCGCATGGAGCGGCTGGCGGCAGGGTGTGGTGCGGCAGGCACTCAGTATCCTGGCGCTCGTGACAGCTTATGCCGTGGCAATCTTTTGCGGGCATTTGCTTGTCCCGCTCCTGCGCCCACTCGGGTATCCCGACAAAATCCTGGCCATTATTGGCGGCGCGATTTTGGGGTGTATCGCCTTTATCGCAATCGCGATTACCAGCGGGATCATGTTTAAAAAAACCGCCGAGCAAAGTGTTGGCGTTGTGCGGTGGACCTATGGCGGGCTGGGTGCCGTGCTCGGGGCAAGTTTCGGATTGTTCGTGGTCTGGGTTTGCATCGTGGCGATCCGACTCCTCGGCACATTGGCGGAATCCCACACCACAGCCCCCGTGGCCAAACCTTCTGCCGCGCATCGGACACCAATTGTTGCGCGCACTTTGTCCGTGGATCGAACTCTACCAGGCAAGGCGACTGAGGTTGAAGTAGACGAGGATCCCGTGGATACAGCGACTGTCCCTAATGTTTTTGCAGTGAGCCTTGTCGAGATGAAGCATGCCCTTGAGGAAGGAAAAACAGGGGCGGTCCTCGAACATCTCGACCCGATCCCCGAGGAGATTTACACGACCATTAATAAAATTGGGCAGATGGTTTCCAGTGAGCAAGGGATCGAGCGTTTCCAAGAGTATCCCGGGGTGCGTGAACTGATGCACAATCCCAAGCTCCAGGCCTTGCAGCAGAACCCGGAAATATCGAAGGCTGCCCAGGCTGGCGATTACATGGGACTGCTCCGCAACCCGCAGGTGGTTGCAGCCGTGAACGATCCGGAAGTGAGTTCGCTCCTAAGAGGGTTTAAGCTGGATAAAGCGCTCGATTACGCCCTCAAGCCGGTAGCTCCAGGGTTGAATCGGACGGGTCGGTAGTAATCGCATCCATTCATGGCCACGAAATACATTCCGACCATCGGTCTTGAAGTGCATGTGCAACTCAAGACACGCAGCAAAATGTTTTGCGCGTGCGCCGTCGAGTTCGGGGCCGATCCCAATACGCTGACGTGTCCGGTCTGTCTCGGCTATCCCGGCGCGCTTCCTGTCATGAATCGCGAGGCATTGAAGATGACCGCACTCACCGGTTTGATGCTCAACTGCGCCATCCCGGATGTCTGCAAGTTCGACCGGAAGAATTATTTCTATCCGGACATGCCGAAGAACTATCAGATCACGCAGTTTGATCAGCCGATCTGTGTCGGCGGGGCGGTGCCGTTGCACGATTTCGCTTATCCCAAGGACGCGCAGAAGAGCATCGTTGCCCCCGGTAAATCGGTCCAATTGGTCCGGATCCACCTGGAGGAAGACGTCGCCAAGAGCACCCATTTCGAGAGTTCGAGCGGCATCGATTTTAATCGCGCCGGAACACCGCTCATGGAGATCGTAAGTGAACCGGATATCTCTTCGCCCGAGGAGGCTTTCGCTTATCTGACAGCCCTCCAGCAGATTCTCGTTTATGGCGGCGTCAGTGATGCCGACATGGAAAAAGGACAACTCCGATGCGACTGCAATATTTCCGTGCGTCCTGAAGGCCAGGCGGAATTGGGGACAAAGATCGAGATCAAAAACATGAACTCGATCAGTGGGGTGCGCCGGGCTGTGGCGTATGAGATTCAACGCCAGACGGATGCCTTGGCCCGCGGGGAGACACTGGTCCAATCCACACGCCGCTGGGATGACGCTTCCGGACAGACTTTCCAGATGCGGGTCAAGGAATCCTCCCATGATTACCGTTACTTTCCCGACCCGGATTTGTTGCCTGTCGATACCACCGTCTTTATGGACGAAGTCCGTTCCCGGCGCCCGGAGTTGCCCGCGGAAAAGCGGGAACGGTTCGCCACGCAATTCGGCGTGACCGGTTACGATGCAAGTGTGTTGGCGAGCGAATCCGCGTTGGCTGATTACTTTGATGCCGCGGCCAAGGGCGCCAAGAAGCCGAAGAACGTCGCCAACTGGATACTCAACGATTTGCTAAGCGCGCTGTCCGCAGCCAGCTTGCAGATTGGCAACTCGCCCGTCTCCGCGCACTCACTGGATGAGTTGGTCAATCTCATTGATGACGGAAAGATCAGCGGCAAACAGGGAAAAGAAGTATTCGCGGAGATGTTCGCAACCGGGAAACCAGCGACACAGATCGTGGAAGAACGTGGGCTAAAACAGGAGAGCGACATCGGAGCCATTGAAGCGCTCTGTCTCCAGGCGATGGCGACCAACCCCAAAGCCGTTGCTGAGTATAAGGCGGGCAAGGAGCAATCGATCAATTTTTTAAAAGGCCAGGTGATCAAGCTTTCACAAGGCAAAGCGAATCCCGCCGTCGTCCACGAAACACTGGTCAGGATAATGAAGGGCTAAAGTGGGGGTAGGGGGGCACCGAAGGTGTTTTAGACTGCAGCCCAGGGTTGCCGAGTTGCGAGGCTACCCTGGGGTGGCATCCCATAAATCGTCCCAACCCGGAACGGGTTGCGGCACTCGCTCGGTGGAAGCAGGTCCAGCCTTGCGACGCACCGAGATATCCCAGGACGGCTACGGGCTTGCGATCCTTATCGCACCGCCTTACCATGCGCCTATGACCGCGACCATTACGAGCAAGGGGCAGATCACGATTCCGCTGAGTGTCAGGAAGAAGCTCAACCTTAAGCCCGGCGACCAGCTTGAGTTCGATGAAACCGCTCCCATCCTCACCGCGCGACGCATCGTGAAACGCAATGCATGGGAAAAGACCGTGACGGACTGGCAGAAGACTGCCACCAAATCTCTCAAAGGCCACGAATGGGAAAGGGAGTCCTCAACGACCATCATTGACGACCTTCGCGGCGGTCCAGTCGGGTCTTGATTGGCTACCTGCGCTCGCGTGATCACCGCACTCGATTCCTCCGTTCTTTGGGCAATCATCAGAAAGGAGCCACGGCACGACCAGTGGGTGAACCTCCTCATGCGCGCCGCATCGGAGGGCCCGCTTGTTATCAACCCAATTGTTTTCACGGAACTGGCGCCTTCCACTCCCGATGCCTCGCAGTTGACCACATACCTTTCTCGCCTCGCCATTTGCTACGATCCGATTGTGCCTGAAGCCGCCCATCTTGCGGGGCTCACGTTCAAGCGCTACCGAAAAGCTGGGGGACCGCGGCAGCATCTGGTCCCAGACTTTCTCATCGCAGCCCATGCCCAAATCCAATCCGACCGCCTCGCTGCAATTGACCGTGGCTACCTGCGGAAA
>JAYUPM010000298.1:0-9766 GCA_043760145.1 Spartobacteria bacterium | reverse complement strand
AAATAGTGAAAGCGTCCACGTTTGTGGTTGGCTATCACGGCTGCGATCAGAGGTTTGCTGAAACGGTTTTGGGAGGAAAAAACGACCTCGATCCAAGTACGAATCACTGGGACTGGCTTGGAACGGGAATTTATTTTTGGGAGAATGATAAGCGGCGTGCGTTGAATTGGGCGGAGTCGGCGAAGAAAAACCCCAAACTTGGCCATGCTAAAATCAGATCTCCATTTGCTTTAGGCGCTGTAATCGATCTTGGAAACTGCCTTGACCTTTTGGAAGCGGAGTCGATCTGCATCGTGGATAGCGCCCACAAGCAGTTGGTCGAGGTTTTTGAGAAAACTGGGATCGCTCCCCCGGCAAACAGAGGGAAAGAGAACGTGGTTCGATCATTGGACTGTGCCGTGATTAATTACGTCCACGACATGCAGAAGCGGGCGAACAGTGAAGCTTTTGATTCGGTCCGAGCTGCATTCGTGGAAGGCCAGCCTCTATATAAAAACGCGGGGTTTCATAGCCGGACGCACATTCAGATCTGCATTAGGCAGAGTTCAAGCATCATCGGGTATTTTCGCCCACGTCGTTGAAGTGATTGAGCAAAGACGCCCCACCTCCTTACCGCTTCACCCCAAAAAAAACGATGCACATTGACCAGCCCATTACGTTTGAACCGCTTTTTATGGAGCGAGTCTGGGGTGGGCGTCGCCTGGAAACCCTGTATGGCAAACATTTACCGATGTGTGATCGGATCGGCGAGTCGTGGGAAATGGTTGACCGGGAAGAAGCGCAAAGTGTGGTCCATGCCGGTGTGTTGCGGGGCGCGACGCTTCATGACTTATGGATCCGGGAACGGGAATCGGTATTTGGGAAAGGCCTGCCGGAGAGCGAACGTTTTCCGCTGCTGTTTAAAATCCTGGATGCCCAGGACCGGCTCTCGGTCCAGGTCCATCCTCCCGCTTCCATGGCAGCGGAACTTGGAGGAGAGCCCAAGACCGAGATGTGGTATTTGCTCGATACGATGGGCAACGCGGACCTTTTCGCCGGGCTAAACCGAAGTGTGAGCCGCGAGGATTTTGAACGGGAACTGGCTGAGGGACGGGTGGCGGAACTCATTCATCGGATTCCCGTCCGGGCCGGGGACGCGATCCTAATTCCGAGCGGGCGGATTCATGCGATTGGAACGGGGAACATGGTGTTTGAGGTGCAACAGAATAGCGACACGACTTATCGCGTATTCGACTGGGACCGGCTCGGGCTCGATGGAAAACCGCGCGCCCTTCACATCCCGGAGTCGCTGGTTTCCATCGACTTTGATGATGTCGCGCCAAAGACGAAACGGCTCGGCGAGGGAAATGCGGGCATCGCTTCGCAATGGTTTCAGGTCGAGAAATGGAATCTGACGACGCCCCGGATCAGCAGGGAGAAATGGTTTTCCGTCTGTTTCGTCCTCTCGGGATCAGTGAAATGCGCAGGGGCTCAATTCACAATGGGCCAGCTCTTTCTGGTGCCGCCGGGATTGTCGGAGGCAGCATTGGAGCCGGTCGGGGAGGGGGTCACGATTTTGCGGACGACGATTCCGGCATGATCGTGGCAGCGGAGTCCGTGGCTTTCTCGTGGCAGCGGCGTCCCGCCGCTTTCTAAAGAGGCGAGACGCCTCTGCCGCGAAAGAAGCCACGCGCTAAAGAGGCGTCCCGCCGCTGCCGCGAAAGAAGCCACGAGCTAAAGAGGCGTCCCGCCGCTGCCACGAAAGAAGCCACGAGCCACGCCTTAAATGCGGGTGCCGCCTAAGCGCTTGCTGGGTTGCCACCGTTTTTGGACCCGGGCGGATTCGATCTTCCAAATCCGGTGTTCATTGATGAGGCAATAAACGCACGGGACGACATCGCCATCGGCTAGGACGAAGTAGACCTGGATGAGCGCGCGATTTGGGGCGAGAAGGACGGGGCCAAACTCGAGGTGATCGGCCCGGAGAAGGTCGGGATAATCGGTGCGGACAAGATCGGTAAAGGCGTTGAGGTCGAACTTCTCCTGAAAATTGGTTGAGACCTGCTGGTATGCGCTGGAGTAATCCGAGGCTTGGAAGGCATTGAATTGGCGGAAAACCACATCGTAAAGTTCCACGGGCGCGGGGGGCTTTTGCCGGATCTCAAACCGGGAGTGGAGCGCGATTGCGCAAACCACGACAAAGAAAAAAACGAGTCCGATTTTCGTGGCTCGTTTCATGACGCAACGGAACTGAGGCGCTTGAGGAAGGGGTAAGTGTAGAGGCCAGTGCCGTGCCCATCTCCCCAGCTCGGTTGGATGGCGTATCCGCCAACAATTTCGTATCCGCGCAAGAGGAAGCTCTTGTCGGTATATGTCACATCCGGCCGGTCGATGTTGCCGAGGATATCGGGTTCGCCTCCGCAACCCGCACACGGACACGCCCTCCGGAGCGCCTCAAGCCGGAGGAAAGATTCCGTGCCGTCGCTCCACGCGATCGCGAGTTCATCGCCGATATGCTGAATATTGATGGGAAGCAAACGATTGGGCACAGGGGGAAAGGATGAAGGATGAATTATGAATTAGGAAGTGCTGCCTGGCGGGAGCCGAAGAGCGCGCTCCCGACTCGCACCAATGTCGCACCTTCCTCGATTGCGACTCCGAAATCCATGCTCATTCCCATGGAAAGTTTCGGCAACGGCAAGCGGAATTCCTGCTGCAACGAGTCGCGCAATTGGCGGAGGGTCGCAAAGCAGGGGCGCGAACTTTCCGCATCGGAAGCCATGGGCGCGATCGTCATCAATCCTTCAATTTGCACCCGCTCCAAGCCCAGCAGTTCCTCCATTTGCTCCCGGATTGTTGAAGGCGAAAATCCAAACTTGGAGGATTCCCCGGCCACATTGATTTCCAAAAGGATACGCGGCCGCATTCCGGTTTCACCCGCCACGCGGTCGAGGTCGCGCGCCAATTCCAATGTATCGATGCCGTGAAAAAGTTCGAATCCGAGGGTGAGCGCGTGCCGGATTTTATTTTTCTGGAGGTGACCGATGAAATGCCAATGGGCGCGGGAGGGGAGCAGAGGGATTTTGGCCCTGGCCTCCTGAATCCGGCTTTCACCGAAAAGGAATTGGCCGGCGTCGATGGCCTCAAGGATGGACTCGGGAGGATGTGTTTTGGAAACGGCGACAAGTTCTATTTGCTCGATGGAATGTCCGGCCCGCAGGGCGGAGGCGGCGATGATTTGCTGAATTGAGAGGAGGCGTGAAGCGAAAGTTGGCATTAGAGAAATGGCTTCGTCTTTGACTTAGGGATAAGTGTTACTTATCATAATCGCGATGTATATCGAGACGTTTAAGGTGTTCTGCGATTTAGCCGAGACCGAAAGTTTTTCCAAGGCCGCCACCCTGAACGCAATCACCCAGAGCGCCGTAAGCCAGCAAATTCGGGCCCTGGAGAAACGATTCAATGCGCGATTGATCGAACGCGGCCGTCGCAATTTCGCGTTGACGGCGGAAGGGAGCGCATTCCTGAGCGCGAGCCGGGAAATCCTGGATGTTTATAATCATCTTGCGGAGCGACTCCATGAGATGCGCGATGTGGTTGCCGGGGAATTGCGGGTGGCGTCCATTTACAGCATTGGATTGCACGAGTTGCCGGCAGCGCTCAAAGTTTTCCGGGCGAAACATCCCGATGTGGATGTGCAGGTGGAATACCGCCGTCCTTCAGAGGTGTATGCCCAGGTCTTAAATGGTGAGGTCGATATTGGTTTGGTGGCATATCCCGCCAAGCGGGCGGGGTTGCAATTCGATCTCTTTGCCGAGGACGAGATGGTGCTCATTTGTCACCCGAATCATCGCCTGGCGCAGAATGCGGAGATCGCGCTTGCGGAACTCAAGGGGGAGAAATTTATCGCGTTTGAACCGGACCTCCCGACGCGCAAAATCGTGGACCGCCATCTGCGCGATCACGACGTGGAGATCGTTCACACGATGGAATTCGATAACATCGAGACGGTAAAAAGAGCGGTGGAAATCGAGAGCGGAGTCTCCATTGTGCCGATGAATACAGTGCGCCAGGAAGTCGAGTCGGGCGCGCTCGTGGCGGTTCGACTGGAAGGCCCGAAGTTTTGTCGGCCGCTTGGGGTGATTACACGGCGCAACCGTCCCCGGTCCGCGGCTCAAAAAGAATTCCTTGAGGCGCTCCGGGGAGAATCCGCAGGAATCGGATCGTAGTTTTTCAGTTTGGAACGATGGTGACGCGGCCGAATGGCGCGAAGTTAAGCGGGTTTATCGTCCTCGTCCTCGTCCTCGTCCCTCGTCCTCGTCCTCGAAAACGACAATGGACGGGGAATCGAGGACGAGGGACGAGGACGAGGACGATATTTCCTAAACTTCGCGCCATTCGTGACGCGGCCGGTTTAAGGGCCACCCCCGGCAATAGGGAAAGGTGCTCAGGGTGAATCCGCGCTTTTCTTCCCCCGCCTCATCGCATAGCTCAACGCCATGTTAGAACCAGCCATTGGGGTGATCGGCGGAAGCGGCCTTTATCAATTGGAAGGCCTCACCGATGCCAGCGAACATGATGTGACCACTCCGTTTGGCCCGCCGTCGGACGTGATTATGGGGGGGCGCCTCGCGGGCCGGCAGGTTTATTTCCTCCCACGGCACGGACGCGGACATCGGATCATGCCGCATGAGCTCAATCACCGGGCGAACATTTACGCGATGCGGGAACTCGGGGTCCGGTGGATTGTTTGCGTGACTGCGGTGGGCAGTTTGCAGGAACCGTATGCGCCCCGCCAGATTGTGTTGCCCTCCCAATTCTTTGACCGGACCAGCCGGCGCTCGGAACATACTTTTTTTGGGAATGGGATCGTGGCCCATATCGCTTTTGCGGATCCGATCAGCCCCGGGTTGCGCGAATTAATTTACGCCTCGGCCCGGTCCCTGAATTTACCCGTCCATAATGGCGGCACGTATGTGAACATGGACGGTCCCGCTTTTTCCACGCGGGCCGAAAGCGATGCCAATCGGCAGCTCGGGTTTGATGTGATCGGGATGACCAATTTGGGTGAAGCCAAGCTGGCTCGCGAAGCCGAGATCGCGCTGGCGACCATCGCCATGGTTACCGATTATGATTGCTGGAAGATCGGCGAGGCACCGGTTACGGCGGAAACCGTGGTCAGTCATCTCCTTGCGAACGCGGAAACAGCCAGGCTTTTGCTGGCCGATGTGATTCCGCGCATCCCGCAGACGCCCGATTGGCCCGAGCATCGCGCATTGGAGAGCGCCTTGTTCACGGCACGCAACCTGTGGCCAAACGAAACGGCCGAAAAATTGCGGCCATTGCTGGAGCGCTTCCTTTGAGCGCTTCGAGAACCTGCAGTTGTCGGGAGCCGCAAATTGAGTTAACCAACCCGATTGCCCATCCCCGGCCATCCCAACCTTGCTTCCACCTTATGCTTCGCGCTGCTTTTTTAGCCCTCACATTTTGTCCACTCCTTGCCTGTGTCGGGCAGACTCCTGCGCCCGCCACGAATCCGGCTCCAGTTGCAGAGGGCGCGCAGGTTGCGGTCGCGGTTTCGGTGCCCGCGACGAAAGTCACTTACAGCCAATGTCAGGTCGATGGGCCTTATATCGCGATGACCTATGATGATGGGCCGAGCGCGGCGAACACCCCGAGGCTTCTCGACACGTTGAAAAAGCGGAACATCAAGGCCACCTTCTTTGTTGTGGGCCAATGCGCGGCAGAGAATCCGGACATCATGAAACGGATCGTGGCGGAGGGGCATGAAATCGCGAGCCATTCATGGTCGCACCCGCTGCTCTCGAAAATGGGGGAGGGCGCGGTGACCGATCAATTGCAACGGACCCACGATATCATCATTGAGACCACGGGAGTGGCGCCGAAAATAATGAGGCCGCCGTTTGGCGGATTCACCGTCAACCAACAAGGATGGGCCAATAGAAAGTGGGGATACAAGGTCATCATGTGGGATGTCGATCCGCTTGACTGGAAGTATCGCAACGCGGCGCATGTGGAGAACGAGATCCTCAAGAAGACAGTTGCCGGTTCCATCATCCTGACCCACGACATCCACAAAACCACAGTGGACGCCATGCCTTCCACCCTCGATGCGCTTTTGGAAAAAGGATTCAAGTTCGTCACCGTCTCCGAACTGCTGGCCATGGACCGACCAGCCCCGGTGAAACCAAAAGTTGTGTCACCCGTGCCACCCGCTCCCGGGGTTGTTCCGGCGGCCCCCGCAGTCAGGACCCAGCCTGAAGCAGCCGCCGTCCAGTAAGCGCAATTTTAGCAAAGTGGCAGCTGCGTCCCGCCGCTTTTCTGCCATCTGGTTTCAGCCGCCCCGCAGTCCCATCCGAAAGCGGCGGAGGACCGCACGCACTACAAAACCTGTCGGATGTGAGATGCGCTATCCATCGCGGCGCGTCTTTCATCGCGAAGCGTTTTGTAGTGCGGCAGTCCTCTGCTGCTTTCGGATGGGACTGCGGGTGGGGAGAGAATCACAATAGACGAATGGTGACCGACGCAGACGATCGAGCCGAATCGGGTTATTCGTTCATCGGTCTGAGTCCATAGTCGTAACTCTCAGTCCAGTATCTTGACTGCGATATTCTTGAAATGCACTTCGCTCTCGGGATCGTGGCCCTGGATGGCGAAGGTCCCTTTTGAGAGAACCCGGTCTTTGCTCTTCTCATCGCGCGCCGGCGGGGTTTCCTCGGTGTAATCGGTGATGACCTTGCCGTTGATGGAAACCACGATGTGTTTGCCATTAACCTTGATCGAGTAAGTGAACCACTCGTCGTCCTTGGCCGGGGCGGTGAAGTTATCCTTCACGTTGTAAAGACCCGCCGTCTTCTTCGGATCTTTATGGGTGTTGTTGACCTGCGCTTCATACCCCTTGCCCGGCCAACCCACTGCTTGAAAAACGGTGTGAAAATAAAGACCCGAATTCGCGTTGGGCTTGGTCATGACCTCGGCTTTGAACTCGAAATTCTTGAACTCGTGGTTGGCCACCGGCCCGTCATAGAAGAGATGGGAGCGGTCGCCTTTGACGACGATGGCCCCGTCTTTTACTGAGAATGTCGCGGGATTTTCATTGGCTTTCCAGCCAGCCAACGTCTTGCCATCAAACAGGCTGACCCAGCCAGCGGCGGGTTCAGCGGCCAATGCGGGGAGGGCCAGCGCCATGAGCGCCGAGAAGAAGAGGGATTTCATGCGGCGCACGCTACGCGAGCCGCAGCTCGCACCGCAAGGCACGAGGGGATGACAGGATGACGGGGTTGCGCGGATCGTCCTCGTCCTCGTCCTCGTCCTTCGTCCCTCGTTCTTAAAGTCCATTGAATCAAAGAGCCAAAGATCGAGGACGAGGGACGAGGACGAGGACGAAGGACGATCCGCACCCTGTCATCCCGTCATCCCGTCATCCCGTCATCCCGTCATCCCGTCATCCCCTGCCGTCCGCTCCATCAACGCCAAAATCCGCGTTTTCTTTTCATCGTAGTTCAGCGCGTGGAAAGTGCGGATCTCGTCCACCCGCCGCATCCCATTTAACGCATCGAGGCATTGGGTGTATTGCTCGGCCAGTTCGCTTGTCTCCATATAACGGCCGCGCAAGTTGGGATCGGCATAGGCACGCGGATGGTGCCGGGAAAATAGGTGGAATCGCAGCCAGCGCCGGTCGGTGCGCGAGACTTTTTGTGTCTTGCGAAAGAACCCGATGAAGAGGAGGAGGACAAGGTAAGTATCGACCTGGGCCTGGAGCTCGAGGTTCCGGATGTATTCCTCGCTATGAATGGCGTGGACTCCGCGCTGGAACTGGAGCGCGGCATGGAGCGCATGGTTGATCTCCTCCACAAACGCGATGAGCTGCGTGATATTGGCATCGCCAAGGGATTGGCGCGGATCGTTTTTCTCCAGCTGTTCAATGAGCCATTGGGAATAATAGATGCCGATATAAAGCTGGCCGTTGGATTTGCGCAGAAACGTGCGTGCCAGTTCATTGAGTTCCCGGGCCGAGGCCCCGGCCATCCGGCTCAGTTGCCCACAGCGTTGCCGGTCAATGAGGCAATCTTCAAGGTTGATTCCCACCTGCGCATACGTCCGCTCAAATAAGCGTTGAATCTCGCTAAAGAGAGTTTGTTCCATAATTAGAGAAATGCGTATCCGGGGGGTGGCGTGTCGAGGTGGAGAAGGGAGTCGGAGAGTTTGTTGAGGGCTAAACGCATCTCATGGAAGCCATCGGCGAGTTGTTCGTAGATTCCTGTCAACGAGGCGGACCGGGCCACTTGATGACTGGCGATCTGTTTGTAATTACTCCGGCCAAGATCCTCGTAGAAACTCACATCCGGGCCGCCACGCTGGCAGCGACTTTGGAGCGTCTCGGGAAATATTCCGGCAATGAAGAGCGAATAATTGCCGATGTGGGCCCGGATCAAAAAGCTCTGCGCGTAGGAAGCGTTTTGCAGCGCGATCAGCATGTCGGATAGATACTGAATGGGCCCTTCAAAGCCGCCGGCTGGTGAACGCATCCGGGTGGTTTGGGAAAAAGTTTCGAGCAGCGACGCGACATAATCGCTGGTGGCGCGATCGTTAAAATCTGTCTGTTTAAGCACATGCCGGATCAGGATGTAGAAGTAGAGGTGTGGGGAAATGCACAGGGCGGTGGGATCCTCGAGGACGGCTTGGAGAAGCTTTGGATCATCGAGGAGGGCATCGCGGACCTCGGCATCGGTGAGGAGTTTTACGAGGGAGATTCGATCGCCATCGGAGCGTGAAAGCGTCCGTATGAGGAAATCAAAATCCGCCGCTGTGAACCGATCCCGACAATTGGCAGTAATCATCGGAACTCACGTGGGAGCACGGATCGTGCCTTATAGAGGTTGAACGAGCTACTCTACGTGGATTAAGATGGGGATATGAAATCAATGCCCCTTTCAGAAGCGCAATCGCATCTCCGGGAACTTTTTGAGGAAGCTCAGTCGGGTTCGCCCGTGCTTCTGGTGCGTGGAGATGATGTGGTAAAGCTGGAACGGGTCGAGCCCCCGCATTTTGGCGGGGATCACCGCATTCTTGAGAGCATGCTCTTGGATGCGGTGCGTGGACCACATGCGGATTGGACACCGCAAGATTTGGAGGACATCGCTCGCCGCGTGCGCGGGCGGAGGCAGGAATGAGCCTGCGCATTCAGCGCTCGGAGTGGTTTTCATGGCACGCGTGACTTGCCACGCAGATTGTCGGAACCGCCCGGGGCTGCGGACTGAAGCCATAGAGGTCAGTGGCGGTAATCACCAAGATCCGTCCCATCCATGTTTTGTAAGACCTACCAATGTGGAGAAGGGGGTGTGTCGCAAGTCGCGTTTCAAGACCCCGAGCACTTCCAGGTGACTCGCGACTTCCTGTCCAACCCGGAGCGAATGCTGCGTGTCCTCTTTGAACGTTAAGAAATTGGCCGGCCGCCTAATCTTCGTAAATTGCATCCCGGCCTGCGTTGCTCAGGCCCACGAAAGGTCGTGGGCGACGTGCCCATGCGAGGAAGTCCTCGACGCGGTCGGTCCCCAAACTCGGAAGCGGCCTATCCAGCATAATGAGGACACGGACATCCGAATCTAGACTGCAAGGGTTCGCTTAGTTCGAGGTGTCGGGCGTCAGTTGCCCGCGCTGTGGTGGAGATGAGTAAACTCATGGTTGGACTCTACTTCGGCATTGTCGTGCGATCCAGAACTTCGTGCTGGTGGTGGCGCCCTTTCCACCCTGTGGGATGGTAGTG
>JAYUPM010000297.1:0-3721 GCA_043760145.1 Spartobacteria bacterium | reverse complement strand
CGCACTACAAAACCTGTCGGAGTATTGGACGCCCTACTATCTCGCTTGCGTTTTGTAGTGCGCCTGTCCTCTGGCGCTTTCGGATTGGATTGCGGGTGGGAAAACCGTCATCACCGATTAAGAGCTGCAACCGCCAGCAACAAGTAACGCAGAGGTCGCGCCGCCCAGAATTTTAACGCAGAGACGCAGAGATTTGCTGGGCCGGAAATAGGCAGAATTACTTTAGGGAACCTCACCAGTGATGGTGTGGCAGTGTAGTTTCCGCCCCCCTCTGCGCCTCTGCGTCTCTGCGTTAAAATTCCGAGTCCATTCCTCTGCGTTACCGAAGCCCCAGGCCATACCGGAGCCGCCATTCCATCTGGATCCCGTTCCCGGTGCGGTGGACTGGCAGATACTTGCGGATCCCGGCATCGACCTGCTCCACCGTTGCCAATGTCAGCCCAAAAAGCGTCCGGCAAAACGTCGCCATACTCTCTTCGCTTTCAAATTCCCACGACACTGTGCGCAATTCTTCGAGCACCGCCGCAAATCCAACTCTGCTCATTGATTCGGTTAAATCGCCGGGCTCGATGAAAATACCTTCATGACCACCCGGAGTCGATTGATGAACAAACTCGTTGAGAAATGCCGCCACATCGGTGCCGGCCTGCACATCTGCCACCGCCGCCCGACCACCGGGTTTCAGTATCCGGGTCCATTCCTGGAACACGGGAAGTTTGTCGGCAAAATGATGCAGCCCTGCAAGGCTCGCGATTCCATCGACGGTCGCATCGGGCAGTGAAAGGGCGGTCAGCGGATCGCCGTGGTGCTCGAATTTCGGATCTATCGCTGCTGCAAATCGGGGGGAGGGTTCGATGCAAATGATCCGTGTCGTGGGGAGGACGGCACCGGGCTTCCCGGCATCGAGATAAGAGCGGATGCCTTCGGCCACGTATCCGCCACCAGCCGGGACATCACAGAGCACCTCGCCCGGTTTGGGCAAAAGCCAACTTATCAACTCGCGGCGTTCGGCTTCACGCGCATTGGGACAGCGGGCCCCGGCCTCGTTATAAAGATGGCCACGCGCATCAAAAATGTCTTCGTAACTTTCCATTCGGGCCGTAGGAGACCCGACTAACAACCTTCATGGAAGCCGCATTTTCTCGAATCGTAGAATACGCCCGAGCCAACAACCCGTTCTATTCGGAGTGGTTGAGGACGCCCGGGGTCATTCCGATTTTGGATCGGCGCACCCTGCTCGCGAATAACGATCGAATTCTCAACGGACATCCGGTGACCGCCACCACTTCGGGATCGACCGGTGTTCCGGTGCGGATTTCGATGGCCCCGGAACGCGCCGCCAAAGGGAAGGAACACACGGCGCTTTTCGTCCAATGGTTGGGCGGCCCGATGAGAAGGAGCGCAATTGTCCATGTGTCGGGCGGGGATGAACCGGGAAAACTGAGTGTCCAGGCGCCGATCGACGAGCAGATCGCCTTTCTGATTCGCCGATATAAGGAGGGGGAGGCGGTCGCATTCACTACTTATCCCACCAATGCGATGCTCCTGGGCCAGGCCATTCTTGATGGCGGTCATGACCTCTCTTTTATCCGGCGCCTCGGGCTCATCTCGGAATCCTTTGAACCATGGCAGCGCACCTTTCTCCGGGAGGCATTTCCCAATGCGCATATCTGGACCACTTACAGCTCAATGGAAGTCGGCATGATCTCCGGGCAATGCCCTTATGAATCGGAGTTTCAACATATCATGACCGATACACTTGGAATCGAGGTCCTTAATGATAACGACCAGCCATGCCCGGATGGCCAGGTCGGTCGCATTATCCTCACTGATTATCTCAATCTCCGTTCCCCGCTGATCCGTTACGAGATCGGCGATTTAGCGATCAAAGCGCGGTGCCCCTGTCGACGGATTGATCTGCCGGCATTCTCCAAGGTCCACGGAAAAATCCGCGGCACGCTCCGGCATCGGTCGGGGCAACGCGTATTTTTCTCCGCGCTTTCAGTTGCCCTTCGCGATCTGCCCGGGATGAAACAATACCAGGTAATCCAGGAAGAATTGGAGCGATTCACAGTGCGCCTGGTATGCGATCGGGACTTGCAAGAGCCGATAGCAGCAGCCTTTGAAGCACATTTCGGTTATCGGCCCGACCTGCATTTTGAAATGTGCGAATCGCTCGCCCGCGACCCGAACGGGAAATTTTACGCTTCGATTTGCAAACTCGGGAATTAAACAGGAGCGCCTCTCCTCGTCACTTGGCGCCTTTTCCCTTTGACCCCATAATCAGTTGCAAGAGCTGCTGATATTCTTTGGGCCCAATCCGTGCCACGTCTCCGGCTTCTTCAGGCGACCATGTTGTTTCCGGGAGCGATGGAACGAAGCGCACCATCTCGAACCGGAGCGCCACCGCCCATTCCTCACGATTGAGCACCAGCCGGATTGGGACATTGGCCGAGTTCACCCAGAGCCGCGCGTTCCAGCCGTTTAAACTCAATGCCCGGGTGAGCTCGGGAATCAACTGCAGATCAAGGACCCGGCAGGGAACCCCGTCCAGTGGCTCATGGCCAATATCCTGGACCTGAAAGACCGCGGGAATAAATACCAATTGCTTCTCGGAAACCGGGAGGCGAAACGGGGCGAGCTCATACTTGCGATCCACCTTGGGCAACTTTCCCGATTGTGCCGCGGACTCGATCAATGCTTTCACTCTGGCACCGGGCGCCACCCAGAGCTCGTCGCCGTTACGGCACAGGGTCATATCCTGTCCGAGCACTGGTCCGCGAATCCGCAATTTGTCGGGATACTCCAATTCGACGATGGCCTGCGCCCCTGCAATGGCGGGAGGCATCCCGGTCATTTGCTCGAGTCGCACACGGAGCTCCACGGCACGATTCGGGCCCCGGGGCTTTTTCGCAAAGAGATTGATGAACGGGGTCAGCGTCTTTGAGAGGACCTCGTATTTGCCCTGAACCTCGGAGGCCGCCCCGGAAACCTGCGCACATACGAGAAGGAACGCCACGGCAAGCGGGAGAGAATGGAAAGTTTTCAAAGTGTTCCTTCCTATGGAGCCCATGAGTGGGCCGAGCGCAAGTGGGGAGTGGGGAGTGGGGAGTGGGGCTTGGATCGTCCCTCGTCCTTCGTCCTCGTCCTCGTCCTCGAAAGTTCAGAAAACCGAAGGACGAAGGACGAAGGACGATAAGAAAAGCCTCCCTCCCCTTGTCACCCCGTCATCTTTCAGTTACAGCAGTCGCGTTCCCATGGCGGCAACGCTTTTCCCGGTCATCATTCTCGCTTCGGGCGGCGGCTTAATCTTCGCCCTCGAAAACTCCACCCTCCCCGGGAAGGTCATTCTTGTCCTCCTCTTTGCCGCGTCCGTTTTCAGTTGGTCAGTCATGGTCACCAAGTTCCGGATCCTTCAACTGGCCAAAAAACAGCGTCGTCATTTTCTCCAACAATTTCGCGCAGACCGGCAGCCGCTGCATCTTTATACGGATCAAGCCCGATTCGATGGGGCACCGATCTTCTCAGTTTACCGCGCGGGTTGCCGGGAATTGACGTTTCAGTTGCTGGGCTCGGCTGAAGTGGATGAAACATTCCGGGGCCGCCTCGAAATCGCGGCGCGGATCTCACCGGCACAAATGCGCGTGGTTACGACCGCAATGGAACGGGCTGTGGGCGAAGCGGCGCTCGCCTTGGAATCCCAAATGATCGTGCTGGCCAC
>JAYUPM010000296.1:0-9789 GCA_043760145.1 Spartobacteria bacterium | reverse complement strand
TCACGGATGCCATCCAGCGCTGTGCCAAGCCCGGGGAGTTCGTTGTCTGCTATCCGTATCAACCCGGATACAACTTGATGACCAATCGGCCGACGTATGAGCGCGATATCTACATCGATAACGCAACCCACCCGCCGGGTTGGCAAAAAAAAGCGATCGCGGCCTTTGCGCAACGGCAACCCGCCGTCGTCGTGATCGATGACCGGGCCATCAATGGGACCGAGAATTCCCGCTTCAGCAATTGGGCGCCTCTGGTCCATCAGTTCCTTAAAACCAACTATCACCTCCATGGGACGTTCGGCCTCTCGGAGGTCTATAGCCGGAATCCCATCCCTCCCGCCGAACCAGACATGCCAACCTCCGGATCCCCTTTCCCTAATCAATGACCACCAAGGCTATCATTCTCGCGGGCGGTGCCGGCAGCCGTCTTTATCCACTTACCCGGATCGCCTGCAAACAGCTTCTCCCGGTTTACGACAAGCCGATGATCTATTACCCGCTGGCAACACTGATGCTCGGCGGGATTCGCAAAGTCTTGTTCATTTCCACCCCTAAAGATTTGCCCCAATTTCGCGAACTACTCGGCGACGGTTCCCGGCTCGGGATGCACTTTGAGTATGCCGTCCAGGATAAGCCCGCCGGGATC
The DNA here is from genome assembly GCA_043760145.1 of Spartobacteria bacterium. Classification (GTDB taxonomy): domain Bacteria; phylum Verrucomicrobiota; class Verrucomicrobiia; order Chthoniobacterales; family Chthoniobacteraceae; genus CAIURC01. Next base: position 9,143 of record JAYUPM010000296.1, on the reverse strand, counting down.
GCCCAGGCTTTCCTCATTGGCGAACAGTTTATCGCCGGCGACCCGGTCTCGCTGATCCTGGGGGACAATATCTTTTACGGTAAACTCGATTTCTTCCGGGACGCCCTCCAACTCACAACGGGCGCTTGTATCTTCGGTTATCAAGTCCGGGACCCGGAACGTTATGGAGTCGTGGAGTTCGGCGCAGATGGACGCGCCATCAGCCTTGAAGAAAAACCGGCCCGCCCCAAGAGCCCGTTCGCGGTGCCGGGGCTTTATGTTTACGACAACAAAGTCGTCGATATCTGCCGCAACCTTGCGCCGAGCCCGCGTGGCGAACTCGAGATCACCGACGTGAATCGCGAATACCTTAAAAGAGGGGAACTCCATGTGAAGATGTTGGGCCGCGGGATGGCATGGCTCGATACCGGCACACAGACGAGCCTGCTGGAGGCGAGCAATTACATCGCGGCCATTGAGAACCGGCAGGGCCTGAAGATCGCGTGTCTTGAAGAGATCGCGTTTAACCAGGGGTTCATAGACCGCACCGAACTCCAGAAGGTTGTCGAGGCGCTGCCGAAAACGGAGTATCGCGAATACCTTCAGATGGTATGCGACGAGCCCCGGTGAGAGTGGTCCTCCGCGATTTCTGGAGGCTCGTGGGAATTATGGGAAGCATGGGAGGCATTCTTCTCATCGCTTCCCATGGGATCACTGCTCGGCTTCGCCGGCCTTCGTTACAAACTGCCTTCAGCATCGGGGAATCCACGACACCGGGTTTCCTCTTTTCATACGGCGTTTCCGGCGCGAGAGTTGAGGCATGTTAATCAGCGAAAAAATCCTCGGCGCGCTCACTCAACAAGTCGGCAATGAGTTCCGCGCGATGCTCCAATACCTGGCGATTGCCGCGCATTTCGATAACGAGACGCTCCCATTCCTGTCGGCTCATTTCTTCGAGCAAGCCGAGGAAGAAAAGGTGCATGCCCATAAATTCATCAAGTTCATCCTCGATACGGGGGGGAAAGTGGCGATCCCTGCGATCCCGGCCCCGACTGCGGAATTCGGCTCGGCGGAAGCAGCGGTAATGCTTTCGCTTGAGCAGGAGAAAGCGGTGACCCAACAGGTTAACCAGCTTGTCCATCTCGCGAAGCAAGAGAGCGATTACACGACAGACGCGTTCCTGCAATGGTTCGTCCAGGAGCAACTCGAGGAAGTTTCCTCGATGCAGGATCTTCTCTCAATCGTGCAACGGGCCGGCGAAGATAACCTGCTCCGGGTCGAGGAATACCTTGCCCGGCGCGGTGGAAAAATGGGCGGATTCCCGAGCACGGTCCCCGGGGCTTAAGGCGGATCCAATCCAAAAACGATGAGCGACGAAGGATTCATTCCGCTTCAACGAGCCGTCCAAGCCACGCGGATTCCCACCTGAGCGCCTCGGGTTGGTCCAGCTCCGCACTCTTCCGTTCCCCCGATGAAGCCAACCTCCGCATTTGTCCTCGGCGCCGGCTTGGGGACCCGGCTCAAGGCGCTGACTCAGGCTCTTCCAAAGCCGCTGATCCCGGTCGCGAACAAGCCGCTCATTACATATGCCTTCGATCATTTGATGGCGATCGAGGTCAGCCGGTTCGTCGTCAATACGCACTGGCGGGCAGAAGCTTTCGCTAGGATTTTCCCGACTGCGGAGTATCGTGGAGCCCCACTGATTTTCCGGCACGAAGCGCCCACGATCCTCGAGACAGGAGGCGGAATCAAGAATGTCGAGGACCTGCTCAGGACCGGGCCGTTCGTGGTCTACAACGGCGATATCCTCACTGATCTCCCGCTCGACCCGATGTTCCGGGCCCACGCCGATTCGGGAAACGAAGTAACGATGGTCCTTCGTTCAAAGGATGGCCCCTTGCAGGTCGATCTCAATCCCCTGACAGGCAAAATCCGCGACATCGGTAAACGGATCAATCCCGCGAGCAGCGCCGATTTTCTTTTCACCGGGATATACATGGTCAACCCATCCTTTTTTGCGAGGATCCCGGCGGGCGAAAAAGTCAGCGTGATCCCGATTTTTTTGGAGATGATCCGGACGGGCGCGGGCTTGGGCGGGATCATCATTGATGACGGGCACTGGTGGGATCTTGGGACGCGGGAACAATACCTTTCGGTCCATGCGCATTTGGCAACCGGCTCACCGTGGATCGGGCATGGCGCGACTATCGATCCGAGCGCGCGCTTGACTGGCGCGACTGCAATTGGAGCCGGGGCAACGATTGGCGCCAATGCCACGCTCCACGATTGCATTGTTTGGGATGGTGCCCACGTCGGCGAAGGGAGTTTGCTCAACCGCTGTATTATTACTGGCGCCCAACCCGTAAACGGCATCCATTCCCATGCTGATTTATAGGACGCATCCCCACAGCCCCCGCAGAACCCGGAATCTCTAAAAAAATGCAGGAACTTCTTGCCCAGACTTATTCGCGCTTTCCTCAATACGATGGATTGGGCGTCGATGTGCAGCCGTTGGAAAAAGGAGGCTCCGATCGTAAATTCTATCGGTTGACTGTCGGCGGCGGCACCTCCCTCATCCTCGCAAAGTATGGGTGTCAGCGCGATGAGAACCGGCATTATGTAAACATCGCGCAGTTCCTGAACGGGGTCGGGGTCCGTGTCCCGCAGATCTTTTTTCACGATGAAGACGAAGGATTAATCTGGATGGAGGATTTGGGCGACCGCGACCTTTGGAGTTATCGCAATGACGCATGGCCCGTTCGCCGCGCTCTTTATTTCGATGCCCTCGATCAACTGCTGATCCTCCATACCCGCGCCCACCTTTCTCTCACCGATCCCGCCCCCAATCTCCAGGCTGACTTCAACCATGAGCTTTACCGCTGGGAACAGAATTATTTCCGCGAGAATTGTTTGGGCCGGGTCTTCCGAATCGAGCCGGAAATCCTCGCGGCCCAGGGGCCGAGGCTCGAAGAGATCATGGCGATACTCGATGCGAAACCGCGGATCCTTGTGCATCGCGATTTTCAGTCCCAAAACATCGTCATCAAGGAAGGGCGGGCGTGTTTGATCGATTTCCAGGGCATGCGATTCGGCCTGCCGCAATACGACCTGGCCTCACTCCTCCTCGACCCATACGTCTCCTTGACCGCCGTCGAACAGGACGAATTGATCGATTATTATCTTGAGAACCTTCGGGCACTCGGCGGCAAACCTGAGCGCGATTTCCGCGCGACATTTGAGCTCTGCGCGATGCAACGACTCATGCAAGCACTCGGGGCTTACGGATTCCTGGGCATCGCCAAAGAGCGGACCCATTTTCTGGAACATATCCCGGCCGCGCTCGCCAGTTTGAAGGGGGTCGTGAACCGGATCCCTGGATTGGACGGCCTCGGGCAGGTCCTCGCCGATCTTGGTCCATCCAGTCCATCCAGTCCATCCGGTCCATCCGGTCCATAAAGTCCATAAAGTCCATCAGGTCCATCACTCCGACGGCAACGCCACGATCGGATCGCTCTCCGCTTCGTAATCGACCCCGGGCAACCCAAACCCAAAGAGCCGTAAAAACTCGGCCCGGTATCCTTTGATATCGGAGATCTCCACGAGATTCTCCGTGGTGGCTTGGGGCCAGATGGTGGCGACTGCCGCCTGGATTTCCGGGCGCATCTCCAAATCATCGAGTCGGACCCGGCCCTCCTCATCGAGCTGGAGCGAAGCGCCATTGGCGAGAAACTTGGCGAAGAGCCGGTGGATCTGCTCGATGCATCCCTCATGTGTGCCGTGCTCCTTCATCACTTTGTAGAGCATCGAAATATAAAGCGGCACCACGGGAATCGCCGAGCTGGCCTGCGTCACCAATGCTTTATTGATCGACACCAACGCGCGTCCACCGGTCGGCGCGAGCTTCGTTGCAAGACGCTTTGCCGTTGCTTCCAAATCCTCCTTGGCCCGTCCAATAGTCCCATTGCGGTAAATCGCCCGGGTCAAATCGGGGCCGATATAACTGTAAGCCACGGTCAGCGCGCCGGGGGCGAGGAGACCTGCCTCCGAAAGCGCGTCAATCCACATTTCCCAGTCTTCACCCCCCATCACGGTGATGGTGTCCGCCACTTCCTGCTCGGTTGCGGGCTGGATCGTGATCTCTGTCACCAAACCGCGATCCGTGTCCACGGTCTTTGCGGTGAACGGGGCGCCCAATGGCTTCAACGTGGACTTGGCTGTCACCCCGGTTTCGGGATGGGTCCGGCGCGGGGAAGCGAGGCTGTAAATCACGGCATCGACCTGGCCAAGGTCGGCCTTGATCATGGCCATTACCTGCTCCTTGATCGGCTCTGAATACGCATCCCCATTGATGCTCTTCGCATAGAGGCCCGCTGCATGCGCGGCTTTTTCAAACGCCACCGAGTTATACCATCCGGCGGAACCTGTCCTCCCTTCTTCCCCAGCTTTTTCAAAAAAGATCCCGATGGTTGAAGCATCGGCGCCAAACGCTGGGACGATGCGGCTTGCCAGTCCGTAACCGGTGGAGGCGCCGATCACCAACACGCGCTTGGGCATGTCGCGAAGCGGTCCTTGGGCCCGCACATAATCGATCTGCTGCTGGACATGGGCCGCGCATCCTTCGGGATGAGCGGTAACGCAGACGAACCCGCGCACTTTCGGCTTAATGATCATCCCTCAAGAATGCTCGCGGCCTAAAGCGAGCGTCGAGGCTTTTTGCTGCGGAGAGTTTTAACCACGGATGGCGCGGATGTTCGCGGATGGGGAGAACTGCCGAACCGACCTTTCCTGCTCCGTCCTTTATCCGCGCCAATCCGCGCGATCTGCGGTTAGATTTCTTCGCCTCGGCTTTAATCCGCGGTTCGCCAGCATTGCGTTGGTATCCCCGCCCCAACCCGGTATCGTCGGGCGCTTCATCCACCGATTCACATGCGCTTTTTAACCATCCTTATCGCGCTTCTGCTGAGCCTCCACCCTGGATTCGCAGCTGAACCCGGCTCAGCCATGGACGCCCTCAAGCTGGCGCCCGAGCGGGCCGCAACCCAAAGCCTCAGCCCTTAAACCCGTCATGTCGCGTTTGCTCATCCGGCGTTTAACCAAGCTACTTGGAGCTGACCTGGTCAGCGCGGAACCGGCCGTTCTATCGACCCATAGCACCGACCGCTGGTTCGCCAAGAAAGAGCCTGAAGTGGTAGTGTTTGCAGAGAACCGTGAGCAGGTGAGCAAGCTCCTAAAGTTCGCGTCATCAAATCGGATTCCGGTGACACCACGTGGCGCAGGGATTGGGTATGTCGGGGGATGCGTTCCGATGCATGGAGGGATTGCGCTTTCGTTAGCGCGGATGAACCGGATCAAAGAGATCAATTTTGAGGATGGCGTGGCAGTCGTGGAGCCCGGAGTCATCACGGGCGTCCTTCAACAGGCGGTCCGGGAACGTGGCCTCTATTATCCGCCCGACCCCGCCAGCCTCAAAGAATGTAGCATTGGCGGTAACATCGCCACCAACGCGGGCGGCCCGCGCTGCCTCAAATATGGCGTGACCCGCCATTACGTCCTCGGCCTTGAAGTGGTCCTGGCAAACGGAGAAATCCTCCGGACTGGTGGTCGGACCCACAAAAATAAAACCGGCTTCGATCTGATTGGGCTCTTCGTCGGGTCCGAAGGATTGCTCGGCGTCGTGACCGAAGCCACTTTGCGATTGCTCCCGCATCCACCGGCGCGCGCCACAATCTCGGCCAGCTTCAAAACCTTTGGCATGGCGGCTCGCGCGGTGCAGGCAGTTTTCAAGGAAGGTTTTCTCCCGGCAGCAATGGAGATTGCCGACAGCTTTACTTTAAAGGCAGCCCGCGTCCACTTGGGCAAAGCAATCGTGCCAGCCGGAGAAGGCCATCTCCTGATCGATCTCGATGGACAAATGGCTTCCGTAAAATCTGAGGCCCGCTCCCTTGAACTCATTCTCAAATCATTGGGCGCGCTTCATTTGGAAAAAGCGATCGGCGACGCGGCATGTGAGAGGCTGTGGGAATTGAGGCGGAAATTTTCTGAATCATTGAAAGCAACGGGGCTCACGAAGCTTAACGAAGACATTGTGGTGCCACGGGGTCGATTGGTGGATCTTGCCAGATTCGCGACGCATCTGCGGAAAAACTATGGATATCCAGTGGCCTGCTTTGGGCATGCCGGCGATGGGAACATTCACGTAAACATCATGGCCGCCAATTACCATGAGGACGCGGCGGTGCATGCGCGTGTGGAGAAAGCGCTCGATGAGCTTTTCACTCGCGTGCTTGAATGGGGCGGCGTCATTACAGGCGAACACGGGATCGGCCTGGCCAAACAACGCTGGTGGCCCCAAGCCACCTCACAAGTCAGCCGCGATGTGCATTCCGCATTGAAATCCGCCCTAGACCCGCTCTGCATCTTGAACCCCGGCAAGTTCGTGGGCGCTGGAGGGGTGGCTTCCAGCCGCCCTCGTTAAATAAAGGCAGCCGCAAGCCGCCTCTCTTCGTGGCCTATTCCAAGACCACGTAGTTGCAGCCAGATTTTCCACGGCTTTGTTTCCGGCGCCAAGATGCGAACACTCCTGCGGAGGTAGAAGTTGCCGCCCCTCGGCCGAGTTCGAGAATGCGCTCCCAATTCTGCTGGCGTCAGCGGCATCACCGCAAGGCGAGGCTGTCTAAGAAGCGCTATTTGCGAGAGTCCGTGTGCGACGCGAGCGGCACCGGCGAGGGGAAGGATTCGACAGGTCGGAAATCGCAGGTGAGCCACTTGGGGTCCGCGCCTACGCTTGAGGCGGACGGAAGACGCAGCCCCGTGTGTTCGCGGGCTTGCTGATGAGCTTCGCCTTCGCTTTCTGCTGCTTTCCTGAGAAAGTTGTAAAATCGACGGCGACATGCTCCGCGTTGTCTGGCAACGGATCGTCCATAGCCGGCAATCCATGGTCGGCCGCTTCCTTCACCGTGAAGGACCACACCCCGCGAGATTCGCAATCACGTTTCGCCACGTATCGTGTCCATGACGCCTCTGGTGTCACACGATCGCCGTCATCGACCGACAACAGCCCGGCGTCCTTTGGGAACGGCCAGAACGCGATACTTGCAGCGGTGCCGTCGTTTTTCACCCAGTTGGCGTGAACCTGCCGGAGTAAGTGAGTATTCGCCTGCATAACTTGGCGAATCAGACAAACCGCCGCACAAACTCATACGCTACGGCAAAGTCGGCGGCATCACTAAGAAGCCGATCTTCGTCCGTGGTCTCATTTGTTTTCGTATTCGTGGCCTGAAGCTCACAACGCCGCTCTGGCAACGGGAACTCCACTGAAACGATCCAATCGCCAACCGACCATTCCAGAAATACGCCACCTGTCGGAGTCGCGCATGCAAACGGAAATGCAAGGTCGGCGGGAAACGTTACGACAAGTTGATCCGCGAGCCACTCTAAATCTACCTCCGCTGGAGCTTTGCCGACACCGTCCATCCAGCCGTCCTTCAAATTTGCAAGCGCCTCGAACTGGGCGCCAAGGGCGTGGTTCTGACTAATTGCGAGATGTTCGGTGTCGCTCACTTTTTGCAGCTTGTCGTAAGCATCATATACACCCACGCCGCGCAGCGCAACGCGGGTTCTCGCGATGCCAGCCGCCTGACGCACAAGGGACTCAATCGCCGGCAAAAATGGGGCGGTGGCGACGGAGCCGTCGTCGAGTCGCAAGCGAAATGTCTGCTTTGCCCAGTCCATTTCGTCGATCCCTCCGGCCAGCTCGATCTCGCGCAGGTAGGTCTTCTGCAGGGCGAGCACCAGCTTCTTCCGCCGCTCCGGGTTGAGCACCGCACGACCCGGGGCGGCGTCACTAGCAAGATCCACGGATTCGCCCTCGCGCAGGGAGCGGCCCACAACGTTGAAGTATTCGAGCAAGTGCTTCGGGAAGGCGTCGGGCACCGGGCGATCTTCCGCCACGGCTTGCACACAGTCAGCGATGACATCTCGGGCTTGCTCGAAATACGGGCGGTGCCCGCCCCCGGGGAGCAACAAACCGGCCGCTGCGACCCACGAAAGCAAGGGTTTGGCGCTGCCTTCATCCACGCGCTCCAAGTGCAGGCTGAACTCTTGGTCGAATCCTTTCGGCACCCGCTGGCGGCCTTCGTGTTTGCGGATGTAAATGTGCTTAGCCACCTCAATAACCAATTCCTCATAAGCTGCGAGGTCGCGTGCCACCTCAACCGGAAGCGTGTGCAAGTCGAAGCGCGGACCGGCAAAGCGCGGTTTGAGGAATTCGGTTTTCATCAGCGGGGAAGTTTGTAGTGCGTCAGGCGGTTTGGTTCAATCCATAGCATCTGAGGACACGCTCGCGTTGAATTTGAGGAAGGGCGAGAGCAATGGTGAATTCCATCCGTGGGAGAAACTCAGAAACTGTCCATCGCGGCCTTAGGGTGCGGGTTCGTCTTCCACTGTTGTCCCCCGAAAAGCTCACAGAGAACTTCCAAATCAGCCAGCAATTTTCCGGCGCATACATCCTGCGTTAGGTCAGGTTCGAGGAAGAGATTGGCGTGGGTCTCGATGGTTGTGACGAAGGCTTGTGTGGCGGTGAGGCTGGTCGGTCCTGCTTTCGCGGCTTCCCACAGGTCGCGGGTTGAAAGCTCTTCGTCACACTTCCGCGTGAAGGTGAGATTCTTCCTCGCGCCACAGGCGGGTCGTCGTGGCAGAGCGGGTTGAGGACGTATTTGCGGCCGAGTTCCACTTCCGCTTTCAAACTCTCCGCTTGGTCGTGCTTTTGCTGCTCAGGCTTCGGCCATTCTTTCAACGTCTCCGCGTAGTCTTCACTCCGACTCGTCGGCATCGCGCGGCGGCGGCGGCTTTGGCTCGTCGGCGAGCAGTTCCGCCCACGCCTTCGTCACCATGCGGCCATCGGGAAACTCGGCTTCGCGGAGGAGCTTGGTCACCACTAGGTCGAAGAGGTCCACAACTGCGGAAAAAATATGGATATCCAGTGGCCTGTTTTGGCCATGCCGGCGATGGGAACATCCACGTGAACATCATGGCCGCCAATTACCATGAGGACGCGGCGGTGCATGCGCGTGTGGAGAAAGCGCTCGATGAACTTTTCACTCGCGTGCTTGAATGGGGCGGCGTCATTACAGGCGAACACGGGATCGGCCTGGCCAAACAACGCT
>JAYUPM010000295.1:0-3734 GCA_043760145.1 Spartobacteria bacterium | reverse complement strand
TCGAGCTGAGGATGGGCGAGAGATAATCCGGGCAGCGCGGGATGTAGATGACGTCGTTGGCGATGGAATCCAGTTTGGGGCAACCTTCCGTGCCGATGGCGATGATCGGGCCTTTGCGGGCTTTGACCTCCTCGATATTGGAGACGTTCTTGTCAAAAACACTGTCCTCCAAGGCAATCACCACACTGGGAAGCTCCGGTGTTATGAGCGCAATCACACCGTGCTTAAGTTCCGCACTCGGGTGGCCGCTGGCGTGGATGTAACTGATCTCTTTCATCTTGAGCGCCCCTTCCAAGGCCACGGGGTAATTGAACTGGCGCCCCATAAACATCATCGCCTCCGAGCCGGCATACTTGTCGGCAATCGCTTTGATCTGGTCGTTGAGCAAAAGGATCCGGGCCACTTTGTCCGGGATAGCTTCGAGCTCCTCAATGATCCGAAGCCCTTCCATCGTCGAGAGATGGCGCATCCGGCCCAGTAACAATCCAATGAGGGTAAGGATGGTAAGTTGGGATGTGAATGATTTGGTGGCCGCGACCCCGATCTCCGGGCCGGCATGCATATAAACGCCCCCGTCACTTTCACGGGCAATCGTGCTGGCCACATTATTGCAGATGCCCAATGTGCGATGCCCCTTGCGTTTGCTCTCGCGCAACGCAGCCAGTGTATCGGCGGTCTCGCCACTCTGGCTGATGCAGAACACAAGGGTGCCCCTCGAAAGCGGCATGTTGCGGTAGCGAAATTCGCTGGCAAATTCCACTTCGCACGGAATGTGTGCCAGCGATTCAATGATATACTCCCCGCACAACGCCGCATGGTTGGCTGTGCCGCATCCCGTGATCACGATACGTTCCACGGCCCGCAGTTCGGCATTGGTCATTTCCAGGCCGCCGAGGACCGCCGTGGCTTCTTCTGTGGAAAGCCGGCCCCGCATCGCATCGCGGACGGTGGCCGGTTGCTCGAAGATTTCCTTGAGCATGTAATGCGGGTAATCGCCCTTGCTTACATCGGCCTCAGTGAACTCGACTTTGCTTACCTCAAATCCGCTTATGCCTCCGAGCAGGCTGCTGATTTCGAAATCATCACGCCCAAGCGCAACGATGTCGTAGTCCTTGAGATAAACCGCGTCCCGGGTATGGGCGACGATCGCGCCGACATCACTTGCGAAAAAGTTTTCGCCTTTTCCAAGACCCAGGACGAGGGGACTGCCGCGACGGGCCCCAATGATCAGGTCCGGGATTTCTTCGTGCATCATCACGATCCCATAAGTGCCGACCACTTGTTTGAGGGCAACGCGGAGAGCCTCGATGAGACGGCCTTTGGAGGGTGTTTCCTTCGCGAGATCGTAAGCTTTGCCGATAAGATGCGCCAGGACTTCAGTGTCGGTTTGCGATTGGAAAACATGCCCTTCACCGATCATTTGATCCCGCAAAACCGCATAGTTTTCGATCACTCCATTGTGCACCAACGCGAGTTTTCCGCTCTGGTCGAAATGCGGATGGGCGTTCTGGTCGGTCACGCTTCCATGGGTGGCCCAGCGGGTGTGGGAAATGCCAATCGTGCCCGCCACGGGCGACCGAAGAAGGAGCTCGGCAAGGTTGGCAATCCGCCCGGAACGTTTCCGGACTTCAATCTTCCCACCCTCCATGATTGCCACGCCGGCGCTGTCGTATCCCCGATATTCCAGGCGGCGCAGACCATCGAGGAGGATTGGGACCGCCGTATTTTTACCGATATAGCCAATGATTCCGCACATAAAAACTTAAAAGTAACAGCGCTTGAAGAAGGGCGCAAACGGACTTTCGCCCCGCAAATCGGGGAGGGCGTTATAGAATGGATCGGGGAAGGTGCGGCCGGGATGCGGATGAATTGGGGTTGCGGGGATGGTGGTCGCGACGGATTACCCGGGAACACCGCTTGGTTTACCGAGTCGAGGATCAGGTGCTTGTTATCATGCAATGTAGATTCCATTACGATGACTAGGCAGGGCGAGGGAGAGGGAGAGACTACCCGATCTCCGACCTCCGCCCTCCGACCTCCAGCAATTCATACTGTCCATTCAGGCCCGGCCGCTTATAGGCTCCCGGTTCGCCCTGCTATGACTATCTCCAATTGGCCCTCCATTAACGACCAGACGCTCGCGATCATCATGGGCGGTGGGGCCGGGACCCGGCTCTTTCCATTGACCAAGGAGCGCTCCAAGCCGGCGGTCCCGCTCGCGGGCAAATATCGGCTGGTCGATATCCCGATCAGCAACTGCATCAACTCGGGGCTCCGGCGCATCTATGTCCTCACCCAGTTCAATAGCGCCTCGCTGCACCGCCACATTTCCTCAAGTTACAAGTTCGACAATTTTTCCCGCAGCTTTGTTGAGGTCCTCGCGGCCCAGCAGACCCCGACCGATACGAGCTGGTATCAAGGCACCGCCGATGCCGTCCGCCAAAACCTCCGCGATTTCCTCCAGTATCCGTATGAATATTTTGTCATCCTGAGCGGGGATCAGCTCTATCGGATGGATTTTCGGGATGTGATAAAACAACACATCGAGTCCAACGCGGAACTGACAATTGCCACATTGCCGGTGACCCGCGAGACGGCGAGCGAGTTTGGGATCATGCACACGGATCTAACACGGCGCATTGTGCGGTTCGTGGAAAAGCCAAAGGACCCGGCTCTGCTCGACGAGTTGCGGATTCCGGCGGAATTACTGCCGTCGCTGGGCCGTCCCGCGGATGCCGAGCTATACCAAGCGTCGATGGGTATTTATGTGTTTAATCGGGCCACGCTGATCAAGGCGCTGGATAACGATCACGTTGATTTTGGCAAACACATCATCCCTGCGCTGATCGAGAATTCGCGGGTGATGGCGCATATCTTTCAGGGTTACTGGGAGGATATCGGGACGATCCGTTCCTTCTTCGATGCGAACCTTAACTTAACCGATCCGGTGCCTGAATTCAGCTTCTTTGACACGGGCTCCCCGATCTATACGCATGCGCGGTTTCTGCCCGGGAGCAAAATCAACGGGGCCATGGTCAAGCAGGCGATCATTTCCGATGGATGTATCATTGATGGCGCGCAGATTGAGCGCTCGGTGATTGGGATCCGGAGTTATATCAAGAGCGGGACCACCATTAAGAACTGCGTGATGATGGGGGCCGATTTTTATGACGTGGACCATGCCTCGCGCGATGGGGGACCCGCTCTTGGGATTGGCCATAATTGCGTGATTGACCATGCCATTATCGACAAGAACGCCCGGATCGGCGATGGGGTCGTGATCACACCCGAGGGCAAACCGGATCATTTCGATGGCCCTAATTTCTATGTGAGGGACGGAATCATCATCGTGCCAAAAGGCGCCACGATTCCCGCCGGGACATGGCTCTGAAGAAAGTCAGAAGTCAAAATGTAGAATGAAGAAGTGGGGGGCAAATAAAGTCAGAAGGCAGAATGAAAAATGAAGAATCTGCGGGATACACTTCGCTGATTCGCGTATGGGACGAGCGTTGATCAACGCTGCGTTGCCATGGAGTTGGTATTTTGCCGCCGCTATCAACCCGAGTTTGATGTAGGACTCCACGGGAACGTGAGCTTCTGGTCCACGAAGTGCTGAAATGCCGCGCCTGTTTCGTGCAACTTTGTCGAGTCGAAACCCTCGATGGCTCCTCGGAACGATTCGTCTAATAGTAAATATCGCTCCTTCCAGTTTGGAGAAAGCTCGTGTGCATCCT
>JAYUPM010000294.1:0-3738 GCA_043760145.1 Spartobacteria bacterium | reverse complement strand
GAGGCTTCCAGGACGTGGTAAATCGATTTCAATGTGTTCTCCCGCACCGTCCGCTGCGCCTGGGATCGGTGCCGCCACCAGCGTGGAACGACGCCGTGGCGCGGCCCAAAAAAGAACGCCAGCCCAAAGACCGCGCTCGCCCCGAGCACCATGAATGGCCCGGTCGGGAGATTGTTTCCCAGAAACGAAAAGAATGCGCCCGTGGCTCCAGCGAGCGCCCCAAACAACGCGGCCAGCCCCAGCATTCGATGCATCCGGTCGGTGAGCAGATAGGCCGCGGCGGCCGGTGTAATCAGCATCGCGGAGACGAGCACCACTCCAACGGCTTGCAGCGCAACCACCACCGAGAACGCGAGGAGCAGCATCATCCCTTCCTGGAGCAGCCGGACCGGGAGCCCAATGGTGCGGGCAAAAGCGGGATCAAAACTTGTGACCAGAAATTCCTTATAAAAGAGTCCCAGGAGAACGATGGTGAGGGCGGTGATGGCGCTGATGAGCCAGACATCATTGGCGCTGAGCGCGGAGGCCTGGCCGAAGAGAAACTTATCGATCCCACTTTTGCTGCCGGTCGGCAGCCGCTGGATCATCGTCATCATGCAGATCCCGACGGCGAAAAAGGAGGCGAGCACCATGCCGAGCGCCGCGTCTTCCTTGAGCTTTGTGGTGCGGGTGATCCAGCCGACAGCCATCGTGCCGATGAGCCCGGCAATCGTTGCCCCAACAAAGATCGCGATCGGATCCTTGGCCATGTTCCAGAGGAATCCAAGCGCCACCCCCGGAAGCACCGCATGGGAAAGGGCATCGCCCACCAAAGCCATTTTGCGGACCACAAGAAAACAGCCTAGAAGCCCGCAACTGATTCCAAGCAGCACGGATCCGATTAGCGCGAATCGGACGGAGTCGTCCTGGAACCGGAGGAAACGGGCGGCCTGCTCGAGGGCGTTGGTTTCCACCAGCTCGCCGATTCTTGAGGCATCGGCAGTGGCACCGAGCACAAGGAGGACAAGGACCGGCAGGATCCGGCGCAAAGCGTTCATCGGTCGTCACTGCTGACGGCGTGGGCGACCTCGGAAAGGATGGTCAAGCGGCCGCCATAGGTTTTTTGAAGCAGTTCCTGGGTAAAGACTTCGTCGGTGGGGCCGAAGGCCACGACCCGCATGTTAATGAGCAGGAGCATATCGAAATAAGTGCGGGCTGTCGGAAGATCGTGATGCACAACGAGAATGGTTTTGCCCCGGGATTTAAGCTCGTTAAGCAGCGTGATGATCGCCGATTCCGTCGCCGCATCGACCCCGGAGAACGGCTCATCCATCAGGTAAAGATCGCTCTCCTGGGCCAGCGCGCGGGCAAGGAAGACCCGCTGCTGCTGGCCCCCGGAGAGATTGGCGATTTGCCGATCTGCATACGCGAGCATGTTCACTTTTTGAAGGCATTCCCGCGCGATCTCGCGGTCCTGTTTGGTCAGCCGCTTGAGCAAGCCGCGCCGACCATATCGCCCCATCAACACCACATCCATGACGTTCACAGGAAAATCCCAGTCCACGGATTCCCGCTGCGGCACATACCCGACCCGCTTGAGGCTTTTTGAAAAAGGTTGCCCAAAGACTTTGATCCATCCGGAACTGGCGGGCAGGACCGACATGATCGCCTTGATCAGTGTCGATTTTCCGGCCCCGTTTGGACCGACAATGCCGACAAGTTTTCCAGCGGGCACCGCGAGGTCGATTCCGTAAAGGACCGGCTTCTTGTGATACGCAACCGTCAGATCGTGGATCTCCAACGGAAGCGATTCGGTGTCGCTCGCCGCTGGAACTTTATCGAACTCGCCCATTGGAAAAAGATGACGCCTTAGAACCGCCAGGAAAGCCCAATAAACGGATTGAGATCGTCCGCGGACCGGGTGAGGCCGACGTTGACCCCGGCATCGAGCTGGAGATCGTCGGTGACGGCATACGTAAGGCCGGCATCGAATGTGGCGACCCACGGCGCCCGGTCTTCGCTGCTGACCACGCTGAAAAATTCCACGTATCCACTGAGTTCTCCGACGATCGCGTGGCTGAAGGTCACCGTGTTGATCCATTCGAGGTGATAACCGCCTGCATCGGAGTCTTCATTGAAGTCGATCTCGGTCATGACGCCCATGTTCCAACCGCCCGGCAGGGCCACGGCCAGCGGTATGATCAACCCGCCTTCGACGGCGTGATTGCCAAGGTCATCCTGGTTGGTTGGGATCTTCACGAATGGCATCAGCGCCAGCGCGGTGGTGCCGCCGTCATTGCCCCAGAGATTCACCTTGAGCCGGGCAGTGAGATCACCAAACCCGTTTTGACGCCCCACACTGCCCGGAGTCGCTGTGCGCACCGTCTGATAACTCTCCACCACCAGCTGAAAATCGATGTTGTTTGTCAGGCCCACTTTGAAGTTCGTCGCCGCCACCGAGAACCCCTCCGTCCGACTCCGCGCCCGGTCCGAGTTGTGCCGGTCATACGTGAAACTCACAAGGTCCGATTCCACCTGGAAATGGCCCGCATCCACCGTATAGGCGCTCTCGGTTTTATCCGGTCGATCCGTGCTCATCTCGCGCATCAAGTCGCGCGGGGTCGGGTGGAAGAGATGGAACTGCGATTTATCGACCGCCACGGGATTCCCCGCGTGCGCGATCGTGGCCAGGCAAAAAGTGAGCGGAATAAAGAGGAGACGTTTCATATTATTTCAAGGCTTCCACGACTGTGTTGATGTTGTGTTTGAGCATCCCGACGTAAGTCCCTTCATCGTAGGTCTCTCCATTCACTGTCACCATTGTGCCGGGTGTCCCCATCGCATCGGAGAAAAGTTCGCCGCCGATCTTTGCCCCGGAATCTTTCGCGATCCGCTCAATGGCCGCCTTCGGCACACTGCTCTCCACGAAGATCGCCTTGACTCCCTTGCTCTTGATGAAATCGACAACCTTCGCGATATCGGCGAGGCCCGCTTCGGTGACGGTTGAGACGCCCTGGACCCCGACGACCTGGAAATTGTATGCCCGCCCAAGGTAATTAAACGCGTCGTGGCTGGTGATGATGATGCGCTGTTCGACTGGCAATGTTTCGCTCCGCTTGAGCGCCCATTGATGCAGATCTTTCAGGGCGATCCGATACGAGTTCCCGCGCTGGGTGTATTCGGCTTTCCCTTCCGGATCACTCAAGGATAAGCCGCTCACAACAGCGTCAATGCACTGCGACCACATCCGCGCATCCCCCCAGATATGGGGATCGAAAGCGCCCTCAAACTCCGCAGGCTTAAGAAGACCAGCTTCCGGGATGGTGGCGCTCACCGCGTAGACTTTTTTTCCGCTTTTCCCCAAGCGTTGGAAGAGCTCGGCCATCCGTCCTTCAAGGTGGAGCCCGGAATAGAAGATGACCTGGGCGCGTTGGAGCTTGGCGATATCGGCGGCGGTGGGTTTGTAGAGATGAGGATCGACCCCGGCACCCATCAAGCCGCCGATAGTGACGCGGTCGCCGCCGATTTTTTTGACGAGATCGGTGACCATGGTGGTGGTGGTGACGACCTGGATCGGGGCGGCGTTGAGGAAGGCCGGGGCGAGGAGGGCGAGGAGGAGGGCGAAGAGGGCCGGTTTATTGGGGACAAAATGGGAAGCCATGTGGGGAATATGCGGAGGCCGCAGGCAGTCGTCAATAAGAGATTTAGGTGAGACTAACTTTCCTATTGCCGCCCAGTAATGTCGTTCCTCCCTTGACT
>JAYUPM010000293.1:0-3739 GCA_043760145.1 Spartobacteria bacterium | reverse complement strand
TCAATGCCAGGAGAACGACTTGGAACATGATCAGGCCCGAGACAAGACTCCCGGTCCGCAAGCTATCGGCACGATGCTCCATCTCGCTCTGGATCTGTTGGAGGAAATTGCCGGCGTGCTCGGTGAGGGCCTGCATCTGCGGCAATCCATCCAGGGCAAAGATCACGACTAATGCCGGGAACCCGAAGAGCAGGGCGAGTTGAAGAATGAGCTGACCGCGATCGCGCAGGAAGAGACGCCAGCGCCGGGTAAGGAGAACGGAAAACTGCGCAAATGCAGAAGGGATCCGAGGCCCATCCTCATCGTCCTCATCGTCCTCATCGTCCTCAAGGGCCGCATTCGGCACAATTTCAGGCTCCGGAACAGGATCAGGAATTGCCTCCGGGTGATAGGCGGCGCGGTGTTTAATCCACGAGCTGTGCCAGCCTTGCGGGGAGCGTTTGCTGAGTAATGGAAAAAGCTCTTCCGGGTGGGTGATCCCAAAATAATGCAACAACGAATCGGCGGGACCGAAGTAAGCCATGTGCCCCTGGAAAAGAACCAGGATCCGGTCGTAAAGCTGGATGTGGCGCAGGCTGTGAGTCACCGAGAGCACCGTCCTATTGTCGGTTCGCGAAATTTTATGCATGAGCTGCACGATTTCGTCTTCGGCCTTGGGGTCCAGTCCGCTTGTGACCTCGTCGCAGAGCAAAAGCTTGGGCGAGCTGACCAATTCCAGCGCCAATGCCAAACGCCGTTTCTGCCCCCCGGAAAGGAGTTGGACACGTCGATCTGCGATTTCTTCGAGGCCCACATCCGCCAGGATTTCATTTAACCGATCCTCGGCCCCGACTTCAGTGAGATGGCTCACTCGCAAATCCAAGGCGACTTGCAGGCTTTCCATCACCGTCAAGAGATCATAGGCAATGCTGAATTGGGGGACATACCCGATTTCGTTCGGGTCGAAGTCGCTTTCCACGGAGAGATCCCGCCCATTCCACCGGATGTCGCCGTTGGTGGCTTCATGGACCCCCGCAATGATTTTCAGCAACGTGCTTTTCCCGCATCCAGACGGGCCGAGGATCCCAACAAAATGTTGTTTGGGAAACCTCGCGCTGATGTCGTTAAGGAGGAACTGTTCGTCGGGGGCGGTTCCGACCTGGAGGGCGATCTCACGGATTTCAAGCACAGCGTTGAAGGTTGTGGGTTGACGGCAATTTGTCACCTGTGAAAATGGCGGACTCCATGAGTCGCCGCCGCCGAACCACCGCAAAAGCCCGTTCCGGAAAACTCGCGCGCACACTGCTCATGGGAACCGGAGTGCTTCTGGTGTTGGGAATTGCCGGAGTGATCGGGGGCAAACTCTGGATCGAAAGTTATATTCGCGGAACAGCTTTCCGGGAATTCGTAAGCAATAAGGCAGGCACCAGCCTCCATGCCACTGGCCAGTTCGCGCCATTCCAAGTATCGGGCCTGAACTTCTTTTGCGAAAATTTCCAAGCCCAAGGGACTGCGGACTCTGCCTTCGCCGATTTAAGACTCGAAGAGCTCCGGGCGGAAGTCAGTGCCCGGCGTTTTTTTGACGGGATCTGGCAGATCAACCAAATCAGCCTCCAACGTCTTGATGTGAATCTCGACGGTCCGCGCCTGGCGTCCCGCAAACAGATCGAAGCCCATCAACTCGCTGCCCCAACCTCAACTGGCGGAGGATGGCTCCCCAATAGGGTGGAACTCGCCGGGGCCACCGTCCGTGAAGCCAACCTGTCATGGGGCGCTGCTCCTGCCACCGGTTCTTTTAAAGGGACACAATTGAAAGTCGTCCCGGGCAGCCAGGGCGCTTGGAGTATTGCTGCCGATGCGGGGCGCCTGCAATTCCCAGGTCTCCCGGCCTTTGACCTCAAATCGGCCCAGATCCTTTACCGGCAACCCGCTCTGTTTGTGCAGTCTGCGGAACTGGAGTTGGTCCGCAATGCGCATGACAAGGCTGCTTCCGGAGTGTTCTCGGGGATTGGGCCCGTCCGTCTCTCCGGAGAGATCGTTCCGAACGAAAAGGTGGATTTACGCATCGAACTGGGCAACCTCTCGGTGACCCCTTTGCTTTCGGAAGATTGGAGGGCACGCCTGCATGGCAATCTTACTGGAGAGATCAATATTCGGGGTCCGCTGGGTCAGGGACGCCGGCCCAACGCCACCGGGAAAGTTCAGCTCATCGGCGGACAACTGGAGGCGCTGCCGGTCTTGGAGAAGATCGCGACCTTTACCCAACTGCTGCAATACCGGCGTCTCGCCCTGACCAAGGCCACGGCCGATTTCCGGCACGAAGCGGGCACGCTTACGGTGCACAATCTTGTCATGGAATCGGCCAATTTGATCCGGATCGAGGGCGGGTTCACGATTACAAACGGATTAATTGACGGCGTCTTCCAAGTCGGTGTCACCCCCGCCAGTCTCCAATGGCTGCCGGGGTCCCGGGAGAAAGTATTTACGGAGATCCGCGGCGGTTATCTTTGGAGCCCGATGCGTCTGAGCGGCATGGCCAATGATCCCAAGGAGGATCTCTCTGCCCGGCTCACCGCCGCGGTCCAGGGCGCTGTTATTGATCAGGTGGGCAACGCCGTCGACACCACGATCAAGACTGGGAATGACGCGGCAAAAGGGATCTTGGATCTGCTCCTGAAGTAAGGCGCCCCGACCTCACTGTCCCGCTCGAAACTGGGAGGGGCGGCTTCCAGCCGCCCTCTGCCCCGCTCTTAAATCGGCAACACCAGTCGGAGTAAAGGGCGCCCTATTGATCGCGATAGCGTTTTGTAGTGCGCCTGTCCTCTGGCGCTCGAAACTGGGAGGGGCGGCTTCCCAGCCGCCCTCCGCCCCGCTCTTAAAAAAACACATATTACTTGCCTTCCCAATTGCTTGGATCCTTCCGAAACCTCATAGGTTCACCGAAAACATCCTTGCGTTGCTCAAACTGCTTCGAACCTTCTGCTACCCTGATGGCACGCACGGAATGGAATTGGTGGCCAGACACTCACCGGCAACTCGCTAATCTCGGGAAATAGTTCGATTGCCGGCACTCGAAGAGATTCTCTTACCCATTGATTCGTGTATCCGCGCCACCTTATCGCTTGAATTGAAACCATCCTCCCTCACAGAGTCTGTCCCTTTTTCTCTCGAGGGGGATTTAAGCCTCTGCGGAGAGGCGGGCAATTGGAAATCCAGAAACCACCGATGCGCAAGTCGTTGGCGACTTCAGAAGTTAAGGCGCATCCGATGGTGGCAGCCTAACGGGCGGACCTGCGGCGGCCTGGTTTTGCGCGCAGAGGCCGATTTGAAACCACAGCCATCCCACAGAGGAGAACTTTTTAACCACAGATTGGCGCAAATACCGGAAGGAGGAGAATCATCTACGAGCAGTCGCTTCTCCATCCCTTTATCTGCGTTCATCCGAGTTATCTGCGGTTAAAAATTCCGGGGTAGGGAAAGCGCTTTATGGAATCAAGACTCCCGCCTCGTTTTTTCCACCCTGTCGGATAAATGGGCGCGCTATTTATCGCGTGAGCGTTTTGTAGTGCGCCTGTCCTCTGGCGCTTTCGGATTGGATTACGGGTCGGTTCGACAGTTACGAATGCGGGTAATTGGGGCGCTCCAAGACGCATGGTTGCCCGGTCTTGACCCTGTGAGAACCTGATCTCATGGGACAGCATCTGCCCATTGCAAGGGGCGCGATATCTCGCCGTTTTGGGGCATCTGGGACTCCTGCTAC
>JAYUPM010000292.1:0-1558 GCA_043760145.1 Spartobacteria bacterium | reverse complement strand
TACAGTGATTCGAGATGTCACCGGTCGCGGAGACAGTGGTATCCAATCGGGTGACGATCTCACCGATGTTTTTACGAATAGCTATGTAATGGTAGCGTGCTCTGAAGAGCAAATGCATAATATTCTTAACTCCATCCAGCCAGTTTTGAAAAAATATGGCGGCTTATGTTTAGTATCAGATGTTTTTTCCGCCATTGATTGAGTGAAAGGAGACACACAGTGAACTGACCTTCCCC
The DNA here is from genome assembly GCA_043760145.1 of Spartobacteria bacterium. GTDB lineage: Bacteria > Verrucomicrobiota > Verrucomicrobiia > Chthoniobacterales > Chthoniobacteraceae > CAIURC01. The sequence continues at coordinate 1,322 of JAYUPM010000292.1, read as the reverse complement.
TTTTTAGTGGACAGATTGTAAAGATGTTAACGTCTGTTTTTCGAAAGCAAAAGGGCTTAAGAAGCCCAGCGTAGAGTGTGCCCTTTTGCGGTTGTAATACATTTCCACATACTCAAATACTTTTCTTTTTGCTTCTTCCCGCGTGACGAATTTTGTGCGGTGAATCAGTTCCACTTTCAGCGTATGGAAGAAACTTTCTGCCACGGCGTTATCCCAACAATCACCCTTCCCACTCATGCTACCGACAAACCCATGTTGAGCCAATAAGGCTTTAAAATCATTGCCGGCATACTGGCTGCCTCGATCGGAATGGTGGATCAACCCTTTGGCGGGGTTGCGCCGCATAATGGCCTGATTCAATGCTGCCAGCGTCAAAGATTCATCAAGGGTCTTATCCATGGCCAGTCCCACGATCCCGCGCGAAAACAAATCCATCACCGCCGCCAGATATAACCAGCCCTCCATCGTCCAGATGTAGGTAATGTCCGAAACCCACACCGCATTCGGCTTGTCTGACATAAAATTACGGTTGAGAATGTTCGGCCATACGGCATAACCATGTTTTGAGTTCGTCGTCACACGGAACTTGCGCTTCCGCACGGCAACGAGCTGGTGGCAGCGCATGAGCCTGGCGACGCGGTTTTCCGAACAAGGAACCTGCTCTTCGTGATGCAGTTGGTTCCAGATCCGCGGACTCCCGTAATTCTGATTATTCGTCCAGAATACCCGCCTGATTTCAATGAGCAGTTTATCGTTGTTGATTCCGCTTTGGCTTTTGGGTCTTGTCTTAAATGCGTAATACCCGCTCCGCGATACTTCCAGCGCACGGCACATCTTCTCGAGCGGAAAACTCAACCGGTGCTCCTCTATGAATTTGAACCGTTCGCGGTCGTTTTTGAAAATATGCCGACTGCTTTTTTTAAGATGTCACGCTCCATCTCCACTTCCCGCAACTGCTTGCGCAAGGCGGAAAGCTCACTCAAATGCCCTTTGCCCGGAAACGCTTTCTCTCCGTTATTACTATACCGCTTGATCCATCCGTATAGACTGTTGGCATTCACCCCTAAGCTTCGCGCTACTTCCGCCGCCTTCTGCCCGCCTTCTGTCACCATCTTAACTGCCGATACCTTAAATTCCTTGTCATATTGCTTCTTTACATTCTCTTCTCTTTCCATCGGACACCCCCTATTTATGAGTGGGCTTTTATACTATCACCCTCTCTTCGTTGTGTCCACTTTCTCGGGGGAAGATCACCCATCTCCAGCCGCTCCATCAAATGCCTTCTTCATCTTTCTTCCTTAGTGACGATCAATATCAACGCT
>JAYUPM010000291.1:0-1559 GCA_043760145.1 Spartobacteria bacterium | reverse complement strand
GTTTGGCAAGTTTTGGATTCGTCTGCACCCAATACTGGAGATCTTCGAATGCCTGCGCTTTAAATTCCAAGCGCATTCTTCACATCCTCAATCGAATCAAAAACAAGGTGATCGGCCCGCACTGCGAACGCCGTCTCATAGAAGAAGCGTTCCGGGTTCATCGCGCTGGCAAGCGAACTTCAGGTTCCCATCATTGATGACGCCCATCTCACGCCCTCCGATTGCCTCCAAAACCTGATGGTGACGCGCTATTAATCGCGATAGCGTTTTGTAGTGCGGCACTCCTCTGCCGCTTTTCGGAGTTTGTAGTTCCGCATTTATGCGGCAAAGGCGCATTCCCCCACTTCTGCATTTTTCATTCTGGCTTTTGACTTCTCCTCCCCGGACCGGCTGAAGCCGGAACTACAAACCTTCTCCCCGGCTAACCGGCCATCCATTTCATTCCCCCTCGTCATTCCGTCATTCTGGTTTCGTCATTTCGTCCCGCGCCCCTTTTTCATCCTTCATCCTTCATCCTTCATAATTCATAATTCATTGCGCTTGGAGGGGCGGCTTCCCAGCCGCCCTCTGGCCCGCTCTTAAATCGGTAACACCTCTCGGAGTAAAGGACGCCCTATTGATCGCGACAGCGTTTTGTAGTGCGGCAGTCCTCTGCCGCTTTCGGAATGGATTGCGGGAAGGAACCACGTCCTCATGCGCCAAAACAATCGGTAACACTTCCCCGGCAAGCAGCGGCCCCGCAAAGGCCGTGACACTTCGGTGGGACAAAAAGGCGGGCGAAGCGGCGCGGCCTTTGCACTGGGAGGGGCGGTTTTCCTACCGCCCTTGTCATACACGCCCACGCCGGTCGTGACGGCTCCGATAACGACACAGACAGTGCGCCGTTCAGTGTTCCGTCATGCATCCGTTCACGGCATCTCCCCTTCCAATCGTTTGCAGGCTAACTCGACCGCTTCCTTGAAGCCGATAAGATCTGCCTTCCGGCAAATCTCATTCTCTCGTCGTAAAGGACCTGGGGTTTCGATGTCAAAAAGCCCCGGCCCACGCTCTTGGCTTACAATTGCCACGAGTTTCCCATCCACACAAATTTCAGCAATGAGCGCGTCGTAGTTTGAGTCGCTCGAAAGCACAACAGAAAAGCAGGGTTCAATCATGGCTCCAAGAACCCAACCATGTTGCCGTCTCCATCATACCGGACGCCGCGACCGGTGTTTAAATCGAACAAATAATGGGAATTCCAATAATGGGGACAGACAAATTGGGTTGGCTTGAGGGCTTGAGGGAGGATTGGTTCAAATCGTGCGGAAGGTGTGGCGTGACTGGGCGAATGAATGCCTAAGCGAACCTCTTTAAGCGCTGGCAATCGAGCTATTTCTAGGGATTCGCCAGTTTTGAGGAGCACCCGGCCACCAATTCCAATCCGGGCGCGTCCCGCGCGCCATCATGGCAACACAAGTGAAGCTAACCATGAACGATACAGCGCATTCGCAAGTGGTCGCGGGGCAAAGCGGCAGAGTGCACTACAAAACCTATCGGAAGGAGACGCCCTATTTATTCGC
>JAYUPM010000290.1:0-1563 GCA_043760145.1 Spartobacteria bacterium | reverse complement strand
CTGTCGGATGAATGGGCGCGCTATTTATCGCGTGAGCGTTTTGTAGTGCGCCTGTCCTCTGGCGCTTTCGGATTGGATTGCGGGTCGGTTCGACAGTCGCGAATGCGGGAGGGGCACCCGGCAAAAACTTGCAATCGACCACCTGTAAAAACCACCCGCAACCCTTTATAGAATCAAGACTCCCGCCCCGTTTTTTCAATCCCCGTTTCGCCGGGGACTAGCGCCACCAGGAACGCACTGAGGTTGCGCCGACAAGGTTCCAGGCCGGAAACGAATTTGGCGAACGGCGCGATTCGGCCAGGGTTCCGCATCAGAAAGCCGGCGAGCGCAAACGGCCGCGGCCTTTGACGATCCATATCAAACCACTGCTCCATCGGGACCGGCATCGCCTGATCCGCGCGGTCACTGACGACGCGCACCGCTAAAAATGGGACTCGGGCATGTGCGCATGCCGCTTGGGCGATTGCGCTCTCCATGTCAACGCCCAGTGCGCCCGTCGCCTTGGCAAGGTCCGCCTTTGCATCAATCGATTCCACCACGTTGGGTTGCGTGGTGAGGAGCCCGAAATGGATGCGGGGATGCTCTGCTCCCTTGAAAGCTCGCGGGAAAGCTGCCCGGCATTTATCGACCAGGCCCGATTCGCTGGTCCCAATGATGAGATCTCCAACCGCGAGGCTGGGATCGAGGGCCCCCGCAAACCCAGCATTGATCAGCAATTGCGGGCGATTGGTTTCCAGGAGGGCGTCGATCGAAACCGCGGCCCGGCCGGCCCCAACCCCAGTGTGCGACACAAGCACCGCCGTGCCGCCAAGATTCCCCATCCAGTTCGGCCCCGGGCCGCAGCGACGCTTCTGTTCGAGCGCCCGAATAAAATTCCGGCTTTCCTGTGGGAGTGCAAAAGTGACCGCAATCATTGGGGCAATGGGAGTTGAAGGGTTCTTGAGTGCTCCCGTCAACAAATGGGTAGTCAGGTCCAAACGTCATGGTTATGTTGCGCGGCACTCCCTTACCAGCGCCTATGAACTTTGTTCGTTCCCTGTCGTCCGCCTGCATCGCATGGCTTGCTGCAGCTTTAATTTTAAGCGGTCCTGTAATCGTCAACGCCCAAGCCCCGGTATCGGCGGGTCTCGACGTTCAGAACCTGCAACAAGGCCTCAAATTGTTGGGCGAGGGAAAATTTGAGGAAGCTGCAAAAATATACGAGCAGATCCCCCAGAATTATCCCACTTCCCCAACCATCCCGGAATCGTATTTCCGGCTCGGATACAGCTACTTCATGATGGGCGAGTTCGACAAAGGGGTTGCGGCTCTGGAAAAGAACATCCAGGGGAAGAATGTCCCACCGGATATCCTGGAGCTCTCCTACAGTTTCCTGCCGCAGATTCATGCGGCGAAGGCGGCAAAGATTGACGCCGCCGATCCCAATCACCGGGGTGGTTACATGCTTGCGATCAAGGGGTTCGATGCGTTCATCGCCAAATTCCCTGCCAGCGAAGAAGTCGAGTCGGTCAATTATGGGAAGGCCCGGGCCTGTTACGCCGTCGGGATGTATCCGGAGGCCGC
>JAYUPM010000289.1:0-3764 GCA_043760145.1 Spartobacteria bacterium | reverse complement strand
TCGCGCGATGGCTGGGCACCGGCCTGGCCGTGGGCCTCGCCTGCGCCACCGGCCTGGTCCGCGCGCAAGACGCCGCTGCCCCGCCCAGCCTCGCGGATGCCAGCCTCGAGGATGCCGGCTTCGAGGAACTGCAGAAGCTGAGCCTGGAAGAGTTGATGAACGTGCGCGTGACGACCGTCTCGCGCAACGAGAGCACCATCGGCAAATCTCCGGCTGCGGTTTTCGTCATCACGCCGGAGATGATCCGCCGCTCGGGCGCAACCACCCTGCCAGAACTCCTGCGGCTGGTGCCGGGCCTCCAGGTGGCGCGGATCGATGCCCACCGCTGGGCGGTCGCGGCGCGCGGGTTCAATACGGAACTTTCCAACAAGCTGCTCGTCATGATCGACGGGCGCGCGATCTATGCGCCCGTCTTCTCCGGCGTGCGCTGGGACATGCAGGATCCGCTGCTGGGGGACATCGCGCGCATCGAAGTCGTGCGGGGGTCGGCGGCGGCGCTGTGGGGTTCCAATGCCGTCAACGGCGTCATCAATATCATCACCCAGAGCGCCAAGGACACGCAGGGCACGGTGGTGAGCGGCGGCTGGGGCAACGAGGATCCGGGCTTCGGATCGATTCGTTACGGAGGTAAGCTGGGAGAGGACACCTATTACCGTGTGTATGCCAAAGGGCAGTCCGTGGGGGACACGAAGTTCCCCGACGGAACCACCTCGCATGATTCGTGGCGCCGGTTTCAAGCGGGCTTCCGGGTGGATGCGCAGCCGAATGACGAAAACCGGCTCACGCTGCAAGGCGACGTCGGCTTCGGCGAACCGCGCGAGTTGTTCAACCCGTTTGGCAGCTCCCTCATCATCCCGGATACCATCCGCTATCAGACAGCCAACGTGCTCGGCCGCTGGACGCACACGCTGGGGCCGGATTCGGATTTCACGGTGCAGGCTTACTACGACTACTCGAAGCGCCAGGTCTTCAACCTGGCGGAGCGGCTCTCTACTTTCGACCTGGACTTTCAGCATCACCTGCAGTGGGGCGATCGGCACTCGATCACCTGGGGCGGCGGTTACCGGCTGACCATGGGTGCGGTCTGGTTCGCCGCGCCCCTCCGCTTCGATGAAAGCAACCGCAACATCCATCTGGGCAGGCTTTTTTTGCGGGACGAAATCAAGCTGGTGGACGAAAAGCTCACCCTCACGCTGGGTTCGCAGTTTGAGTATTACAGCTTCAGCGGCTTCGACTATCAGCCGACGGCGCGCCTGACGTGGACCCCGACCGAGCGCCAGACGGTATGGGCGGCGGTGTCCCGCGCCCTACGCACGCCTTCGTGGTCCGATAATGATTTTCGCGCCACCACGGCCGTCCCGCCGCGGAGCATCCTGCCCAACAAAGACCTCAATCCCGAGAGCGTGCTCTCGTATGAACTCGGTTATCGCGCCCAGTTGCACGAGCGATTCTCCGTCGATCTCGCACTCTTTTACAGCGACTACAAGCGGCTGCGCAGCCGCGAGACCCTCGCTCCCGGCGTCACCATTCGGGACGAAAAAATCCACGGGGAAACCTATGGCGGCGAAATCGCGCTGTTGTGGAAGCCCACGGACTGGTGGCAACTGCGGGCGGCATACAGCCACCTGCAAATCCAGCTCCACAATGCGGGAGACAGCACCGATCTGGTCGGCACGCTGCTCGACGAAGGACGCAGCCCGCAGCAGCAGGCGTCGCTGCACTCCTCGTGGGACATTACCCGCTCGGTGAATCTGGACGCCACGGTGCGATACGTGGACCGGCTGCGGAGTGTGGCGCCGACGCCCGACATTCCCAGCTACGTGGAACTGGACGTGCGCCTGGCCTGGCGTCCCCGTCCGAACTTGGAACTGGCTCTGGTGGGGGTGAACCTGCTGGACAACAGCCACCCCGAGTTCCTTCCGGGTCCCACCACTTTTTTGGGCCAACCCCGCGAGATCCCGCGCGGCATTTACGGCACCGTCACCTGGCGGTTCTGACCCCAATTCCTGAGTGCGACACCTCCCTGATTTACCGGCCGCAGTTCAACCGCTCCGCCGGGCGCGCGCGTGGTTTGTCGCCGCGCTGCTCACCCTCGCGAGCCTGGCCCTGCTGCCGCTGTCGGCGCGCGCGCAGTTTGGCGAACGTGGCGAATATGAGGTCAAGGCGGCGTTCCTCACGAACTTCACGCAGTTTGTAAAATGGCCCGCCGCCGCGTTCGCCGATGCCGGCGCACCGTTCGCCATCGGCATCCTGGGTGATGATCCGTTTGGTGGTGAGTTGGAAAAAATCGCGCAGACCCGGACCGTTACGGGGCGCAAGATTATCATTCGGCGCGGCCAGCGCCCCGAGGACGTGCGAAACTGCCAGGTGGTTTTCTTTTCCAAGTCCGAGCGGGGCCGCATCGTGGAACTCATCGCCGGTTTCCAGGGCGCGAACATTCTCACGGTCGGCGAGTCCGCAGGATTCGCGCGCCAGGGCGGCATCATCGAGTTCGCGCCCAGAGGCAACACGGTCGGCTTCGTCATCAACGCCGAAGCCGGGCGGAAGGCTGGACTGGGAATCAGCTCGAAGCTCTTGAAACTCGGACGGGCGACCCCTTCAAACTGAACTGAATTTTAACGCAGAGGATTCAATGCAAAAGACTTAACGCAGAGGCGCAGAGACGCAGAGAGTTTTGGGGCCGGAAAGAGGAGAATCATCTACGTGCAGCCGCCTCTCCCTCCCTTTATCTGCGTCCCTCTGAGAAATCTGCGGTTCAAACTCCGGATCTTTTTAACCGCAGATGTTCCCGGATGAGGAGAGAGCCGAACCAGACTTTTTCGGTCCCGGTTCTTTATCTGCGTCTATCCGAGTTATTTGCGGTTAAAAATTCCGGGGTAGGGAAAGCGCTTCCGAAAGCGGCAGAGTGCACTACAAAACCTGTCGGATGAATGGGCGCGCTATTTATCGCGGTATCCGTGGTTACATTCCTTGAAAACAGAGGCGGCGCTTGGTAAGCCATGGAGCGAGATGCGCATGACGAAAATATCCAGTGAACTTCCGACGGGCGCGCTGGTCGTTGGCACTGTCCATTCTCCCGGTTCGCTTCAGCAGGCGCTCCGTTTGCGCTTGGGCCAGGTGGATCTGCTGGAAATCCGCGTCGATCATTTTGCCGACGATCCACGCACGCTTTTGCGCACATTGCCGCGGCTCGCATTCCCGCTTTTAATTACGGGGCGGCACCCGTCGGAGGGCGGCGCCAACGATCTCAACGTGGCCCGGCGTCGGGCATTGATGATGGAGTTCCTGCCGTTTGCGCAGTGGATTGACGTGGAGTTGAGGTCAGTAAAACAGTTCGGCTCGATCCTCGACATGGCTCGCGAACGCGGCATCAAGGTGGTGATCTCCAATCATCATTTCCATTCCACTCCATCGGGCGCGCGGTTGGACGCCCTGGCGCGCCAGGCCAAACAGGCGGGCGCCGATATCTTCAAGCTGGCCACCTTCACAAAGGATCTTACGGATATCGCCACGCTCTCATTGTTCCTGGCGCGTCGCCATGGCCTTCCATTGAGCGTGATGGGGATGGGTCCGTTCGGGAAAGTCTCGCGCCTCTTGTTTGCCCAGGGCGGTTCCGTCTTGAACTACGGTTATCTCGATCAACCCAACGCCACCGGCCAATGGGAGGCGACTCTCTTAAAACAGCGCCTGTGTGATGTGTGACCCGTCGTGGCCACGTCCGGATCGTATTTGTTTAGCGCCTTCCGGGGTTCGTCGTTCCGGCT
>JAYUPM010000288.1:0-1568 GCA_043760145.1 Spartobacteria bacterium | reverse complement strand
GCAGTGATCAGTGATCAGTGGTCAGTGATCAGTGGTCAGTCAGACAGTGTCAGGAAAGAACCAGAACGAGGACGAGGAGAGATGAATGCCAGGCTTGGGCAAGGAAAGAGGCAGCAACTTCTCGCCTCTGTTTTATTTCTCTGCAAATCCCCGAAGGCGAGAAAGTGACATTGATTTGAGCGCTCTTTCTGATAAACATCCCTTCATGGCTTTCGGTATTGATCTTCAGCAAATGACAACTGCGGATAAGCTGCGCCTGATGGAAGCGTTATGGCAGGACCTGTCCACCACGGATGCAGACGTTGTTTCCCCCGAATGGCATCGTGACGTTCTCGCGGAACGAGACCGATTGATCGAATCCGGGGAAGAAAACTTCATCGATTGGGAAATCGCCAAGAAGCAGCTCCGCGAAGAACTTCAGTGAGAATTTTAATTCAGCCTTCGGCACTCGCCGATTTGAAGGCCGGATTTCGCTTCCATGAGAAAAGGGAAGAAGGGTTAGGAGCTTACTTTTTGGCATCGCTATATTCGGACATTGATTCTCTGCAGCGGTACGCCGGGATTCATGCGGAACAACTTGGCAAGTTACGGCTTTTATCGGAGCGGTTTCCTTATGCGATTTACTATGAGATCAAGGACGACATCACTTTCGTCCGCGCTGTCTTGGATTTGCGGTGCGATCCGGCTTGGATAACGCGCAAGCTCAAAAGATTGGGTTAGGCCTTGCCAACCCCCACCCCGTAACTTGGCGTGGCAAGCGATAGGACCGCTTCGGACTGGCCGTTGTTCCGTTTTCGATTGCCGTAATCGCCGCTATCATCTACCACCGCCCTTATCTTCGCGGCACCAAAATCCTTCCCGCAGCCGGACACCCCGAAGTCACTCAATACGCCCAGGAATTTGCCGACGCATTGACCACCCACACGAATCGCGGCGAACGGTTGTCCGTCCCTCACATCTCTGGCCTTAATCAAGGGTTCTCTAATGGGGAAGGACTTTGGAACCGCGAATGGACGCGAATGGACGCTAATGGGGAAGGAGCCAGAAGTCGTGGGTTAAACCACAAAGACACAAAGGACGGAGAAGATTTAGCCGCAAAGAACGCAGAGAGCACATAGAAGGGGCTGAAATCTGCACGTCTCAAGTTTTAGCAACTCTTTGTGCTCTCTGCGTTCTTTGCGGCCAAGTCTCCCTCTGACCACAAGTCGCCCAATTTAATCTGATGGACTCTGCCATCATTGAAGTAAACGTCCCATGCCCGTCACCGCCCCCAAACACTCCTCCACTTTCACGCCGGTCCGCGCGCGAGGCCCACTGGAATCAGCAAAATGGCGAAAGGGAACGCGAACACTTCACTGGATGTTTGGTCTATCTCACTCATGGGGTTTGAAGGAGCGGCTTACGCAGCAGGATGTTCGTAGTTCCGGCTTCAGCCGGTCGGGTCGTCTCATTCTTTTGCGCGTTAAATGTTGGAGTTACTCTTTGCCGCATAAATGCGGAACTACAAACTTGGACCAGAGGCGGGACGCCTCTGCTACGAGGAATTCCTCCTTTCCTTTTGACTCCGG
>JAYUPM010000287.1:0-1569 GCA_043760145.1 Spartobacteria bacterium | reverse complement strand
CAACTGATCGGGACCCAAAGGTTTTTCCCGCAGGGAGATGGATACGGATTGTGATCCAAACAGGTCTCCCGAGCGTTACGGAGCAAAAAAAACGGAGGTTACACGCAAAGCTTGACCCTTTAGCCCCCCACCATTTAGCAATCCCCACCCACCCCGCCACCATAGCTTAAGTTTAACCGCTTTTGGCCGAAGAACGGGGTCCACCTCACAGTCTCGCACTTGCTTAACACGCCTACCAATGCAAATTAAGATATTCAGCAAGGTATGTGCGTTGTTTTTTCCCCTCCGGAGGGGCAGCAACGTAAATCGGCGATTCCGAACGAGGGTACAATTATTTACCCCGTCGGCAACTGCTGCGATTGTTATGCTCCTTATTTGCGGGTTGCTTTCCTCCACGGCAGAAGCCCGGCGCCCCCGTTATATGGGACCAAAAGGCGCTCGGATCGGGATTCTGACCCCCCTTGCGCCACCTGCTCCACCTATCCCCCCGCTCGCTAGCCGATGACCAGGCCCCGCCATTCAATGATCGAACCTCTCGAGTCTCGGGTCGCCCCAGCCGGGGTAACGTTCGCCTATACGGACGTGGATGGGGACGCGGTTACGGTCAAGATTTCCAAAGGGACGCTCAGCGACGTCGTCTTCGACTTTCGATCCGAGGGGCTGGGGCAACAACTGGAATCGATTGACCTGGGCGGGAAAGCTGCCTTTCAAGGGGCATCAATCACTATCGCTGCGGTCAGCGCTGCGGGCCTTGGAAATGGATTTGTAAACGTCGGATATATAAACGCTTCGGGAGTAGATCTCCTGCTGGTCAAAGTGAAGGGAGATTTGGCAAGAATCGAAGTCGGCGATAGCACTCTGACAACTCCAGGACTGGGAACTCTCTATCTGCAATCCTTCCATTGCATGGGTGGAAGCACGAGCGACCAGGATCCCCTCAACGGCGGTTTGGATACTGTGAGTCTTGTAAAGGGCGCGCTCAAAAAGCTGATGGTCAAGACCGACTTCGGCTCGGGCAGATTATATGTCGATCAACTTGGTGCTGTGGTGATCGGCGGATCGTTGCTCGGAAACATGAATCCGGAGGATATAACGAATATCGATAACAGTGGCGAAATTTACAGTGCTTCCACCATCGGTGCGATAAAGATTGGCCGGGATATTCGCGGCGGGGCAGGTGATGTTTCCGGGGCCATCATGGCTGTGGGCAAGATCACATCCATTGCAGTTGGAGGATCCATCATTGGAGGGAGCGGCGTAACAAACTCCGGAGCCATTTATGCCGGAAGCATCGGAAAGACTACTATCGGCGGCGACATTCAAGGTGGACTGGGGATTGTCGGCTCTGGTAGTATCATCGCTGCCGAAAGTATCCTTAGCGTAACCGTTGCTGGATCGCTCTTCGGCGGAAATGGGGGGAGTTACAGTGGCGCAATAAGTGCCGGAACCACGCTCGGCGCGACTAAGATTGGACGGAGCGTTTCCGGCGGAGAAGGAGTCAATTCAGGACTCATACAGGCATTTGGCGACCTGACTAGCGTGACCATTGGCGGCTCTTTGATCGGCGGC
>JAYUPM010000286.1:0-9938 GCA_043760145.1 Spartobacteria bacterium | reverse complement strand
GCTCCCTGGACCGGCTCCGCCCCAATTTCCTCCCCCAGCGATTCGCCTCGTTGCGCGGCGAAGTTTACGATCCTGCAAAATTGGATGAGCGTTACCGCGAGTTGCTTCGGACCGGCCTGTTCCGCAATCTTCAAATCGCATCTGTCCCACAAGCCGACAACACGATCCGTCTCGATATCACAGCAGAAGAAGCCAAGGCCAAGGAGGTCGGCTTTTCCATCGGATACAGTTCCTATGAAGGGGCTCTGCTCGGGCTCCGGCTGGCCGACCGGAACCTCTTTGGGAATGGGCGTCCCCTCACCTTCGACCTCGATATTTCGCAACGGGCCGTGCGCTCGGAACTGCTTTATGTCGATCCATGGTTCCTGGGAAGCGAGTTCAGTTTGCGGACCCGGCTCTATGCCCAAACCCGCGATGAACGCGGTTATTCAAAGCGCGAAATCGGAGCCCGGGGCGATCTGACAAAAAAGCTCACGAAATCCATCGAGGTGGCCGCCTTTGTCCAGTTGGAGAATGTCGAGATTGCCGAGAGCTTGATTGAGCCGCAATACATCGGGACCACGGGCTATCAAATTGCCACCATCGGCGTCACTCAAAGTTATGATTTCCGGGATAACCCCATCAATCCTAGTCGCGGTTGGATTCTCACGACCGGCATCGATCTCGACGCGATTGCCGGCGAGGTCGCATTCGGCCGCGGCACCACGCGCTTCAGTTATTACCACCCCATCGGCAAACAGATGCTCCTCTCACTCGGTGCCCGATTCGGAATTCTATACCCGCTCACCGATATTCCCATCGACGAGCGATACTTCAGTGGCGGCTCCACCACCGTCCGCAGCTTCATGGAACGCGAACTCGGACCCAAGGACCGGAATGGTTACCCGATCGGCGGCGAGGCCTTCAGTGTCCTCAATGCCGAACTCACTTTTCCAATCCGCGGCGCGCTCCAGGGTGCCGTCTTCGTCGATGCCGGCAATTTACTCTCCAAATCCGAAGACCTGGGTTTCGGTGATATGCGCTTCGCCCTCGGCGTGGGCCTGCGTTACAAACTTCCCATCGGCCCGCTTCGCCTCGATCTCGGCCTCAATCCCGCGCCGCGCGAACACGAGGATATTGGCGCCTTCCATTTCAGTTTCGGCTTCGCATTTTAAAATCTCTCACTCTCACTCGTCCTCGTTCTTTAATCTGAAGTTCGGCTTGTGACTGCCTGGCCTTCCCTCATTCCCTTCCGAAAGCGGCAGAGGACAGCCGCACTACAAAACGCTCTCGCGATCAATAGCGCGTTAACTCAAACGAGGACGAGGACGAGGACGAGGACGATGCAGCGGAGAAATGAGAGGAACTAGACGTAACGCACGCCAGTTGTCCCGCCCGGCACCAGCCGGTGCTTCACAAGCAACTCGCGGAACCTCTCGATCCCCTGCTTTTCCCGCTCCCCCAGCCCAAACCGAATATGATCCGTCAGATAGCGATGGCGGAACCCGGCATCCTGAAAGGATTCACGGGCGACAATGTTCGGGATCTGGGCGAGACCGGAGCGTTGAAGGGCGCGAAATCCGGCGGCGATTTCCGGTTCATTGGAAAGGCCGGGACGAAGCATCCAAACGGCAAAGACAAAGGGCAGGCCGGTTAGTCTCTTCCACTCCTCACCCAAATCCAGGAATTGATAGCCCTCAGGATTTGCGATCCGGAATTCAATCGCTTGATTGCCAATGAGCAACTGGGCATCGCCGGCTTCGAGCGAATCCATGGCGTCGAGATACTCGGGATCCATTTGATGCGCCTCAGCCAGAATCACTTTTAAGAGATGCACGGAAGTAAGCGATCCCGGATCGAGCGCGATGGAACGGACCTCTTTCAATGGACCGCGGTGCGCGAGGAAAACACTGAACACAGGGCCATCGCATGCGATGGCGACTTCGTCGACAGCAGAGTAATGGCGCGCCCCAAGCGCTTCAAAAATAGGGACCAAACCGGCATCCAACTCACCCCGGGAAAGCCGGTTTGCAAGCACCGAGGGATGATCGAAAACCACAGCTCCATCGTAACATTCAATCAGCGGCATGGCGTTGAGATATTGCACACAACCGATCCGCAACGAATGAAGTCCCGCCCAGGCGTTCACAAGGCGGCAACCACTTGCCCCGCATTTTCAGGAGCGATTTTGCGATACCATGTGTCCCGCGCCATCGGCTCGCGCCCGGCCTCACGAATGGCTTTCTCAAGCGCAGCAACTGTCTGCTGTTGCGGAGTCATGGCGCCGGCCATGTGGAAAATTTTCTCTTCTCCGATGGTGCCATGAAGGTCGTCCACACCGTAATTGAGCGCCACCGATGAAAGCGGCAATCCAAGGCTGATCCAATACGCGGTGATATGTTCGAAGTTATCGAGATAAATCCGGCTGATTGCCAGATTCTTCAATGCTTCATGGGCGGTTGCGTATTTGATATGCCGCAACTCGGGCCGCGCCCCCGCCGGTTCAAAGGCGAATGGAATAAATCCGGTGAACCCATGCGTCTCATCCTGCAGGAGGCGCAGTTGCCGGAGATGATCGACGCGATCCGCGTGACTCTCGATATGGCCGAACAACATTGTGGCCGTGCTCCGCATCCCCATCTCATGCCAAATCCGGTGCACTTCCAGCCATTCCTCGGCACTCTCTTTGCCCCGGCATATCCGAGCCCTTACTTCAGGAGCAAATATCTCCGCGCCACCTCCCGTGATCGCCCCCAGCCCGGCTGCGCGCAATTGCTCCAAGGTCTCCCGGATTGGGAGTTTGAATACACGCTCGGAGAAATGGCGGATCTCGATCGCGGTGAAAGCCTTGATGAAAAGCGTCGGCGAAAGCGCGCGAATTTTGGTGAGCAGTTCCAGATACCATTGCGCTGGGAGCGTGGGATGCAAACCCCCGACCATGTGGATCTCCGTAATCCCGGTCTCCAAGCCTGCCCTTACTTTTTCAACGAGTTCATCGGTGGTCAGTTCAAAGGCATGCGCCTCGCGTTTGCGGGCCCCGAAAGCGCAAAACTGGCAGGAGAGAATGCAGTGATTGGAGTAATTGAGATACTGGTTCTCGATGTAGGTGGCGACGTTCCCATTGAGCCGCTCCCGGAGAACGTTGGCAATGGTTCCCAATCCATTGATGTCATCGCTCGAATAGAGATCGAGGGCCTCTTCCTCATTGACACGCTGGCCGTCCAGCACCTTCGTATAAACCGGACGGAGGGCGGGCGAAATGAGCTTGGCGGCGATGGACATCGAAGCCACTGATCCTAATAGTCCCAACCGCAATTGCAAGGTGCCAGCTTGGAACGCGGCAGGTCCTCTGCCGCTTTTCGGGGTTTGTAGTTCCGCATTTATGCGGCAAGGGCGCCCGCAAACACGAGGATGATGAGAATATTTAACTGCCATGAAATGAAACACGCCCCGCCTCTCCCCCGCTGGTTCCGCAAACAAATCCGAAAAAACACACCATGCCCCGCTCGCTCCATTACTGCGGGCGCCCGCGCGAAACTGGGAGGGGCGGCTTCCCAGCCGCCCTCTGGCCCGCTCTTAAATCGGTAACACCTGTCGGAGTAAAGGGCGCGCTATTGATCGCGACAGCGTTTTGTCGCGCGGCAGTCCTCTGCAACCGCAAAGAACGCATAGATCGCAAAGCGGAAACGACTCTTTGTGCTCTTTGTGTTCTTTGCGGTTAAACTGGCTGCCGCTTTCGGGGTTTGTCGTTCCGCATTTATGCGGCAAGGGCGGATTCCCGCACTTCTTCATTTTTCATTCTGACTTTTGACTTCTCCCTCCCCGGACCGGCTGAAGCCGGAACTACAAACCCTGGAAGGCGCTAAACTCGAAATCCAATCTGTGTCCCCTGATCGACGTCAATAACCGGATTGCGCCGAACATTTCCCCAGATTTAATTACTGCCCGGAATTTTGGACGGTGCGCAATTGGACATCGCCTACTTGAAGACCCAGGCCCTGCTCAGCAACGCGAAGAAACCCATTAGTCGCGTCGGTGACAGCAACGGTGAGCCGGCCCAATCGGGCCTTTGGAGCGGCAAGCTTTTGAGTTTTCAATAACTCGCGAACGGCTAGGGCGCAATTATCGGCTGAATCGACCAGTGTGATTCCCGGACCCACGAATTTTTTGAGAGCCGCGCGCAAGAGCGGGTAATGGGTGCAGCCAAGGACCAATGTGTCAATTTTCTCGCGAACCAGTTTTTCAAGGTAACGTCCAATAATCGCCTCGGAAATCGGATCATCAAGCCACCCTTCCTCGATAAGCGGGACAAGGAGCGGACACGCCTGGCTGATCACCGTAACATCGGGCTGGAGTTGATGAATCGCCTGCTCGTAAGCCCGGCTGTAAACAGTTGCCCGGGTTCCGATCACCCCGATCCGGCCGATCCGCGTTGCTTTGACAGCCGCCTGGGCACCGGGCGCAATCACGCCGAGAACAGGGACCCGCAGTGTCGTCTGCAATCGAGGGACAGCCAGGGCCGACGCAGTGTTGCACGCCACGACGATAATCTTGGCCTGTTCCGCAAGAAGCAGTCCACTGATCTCCATGCTGTAGCGTTCAATAGTCGCAGCGCTCTTTCCGCCGTATGGAACACGGGCTGTGTCTCCAATATAAAAGATATCTTCCGCGGGAAGTAATTGCCGAAGCGCGGCGGCCACTGTCAGCCCGCCAATCCCGGAATCAAATACGCCAATCGGAGCCGATCTCCTTGCAGCATCGCCTTCTGGATTCGTTGTTGCCGGACGTTCCGCCCGGATGGATTCGCCCGCTCGCTTTCCCGCGCCCATCGTTGTGCGTCCCACGTTAGTTGGCTGTCGTTGGAATCACCACTGTCGGCTCGGAGCGCAACTCAGTCCGGATCGGCGCTTCCTGGCCCTGTGGAGACTTTGCGCCTGGCGCGGCCGAGGCAACGCTGATGCTTGGCGCAAGGGCCCGGCGATAGTTCTGGACCGCTTGTAACATCGAACTCGCCATCTGCTGCTGGAACTCCGGAGTCGCAATCAATTTCGCATCGAAATGATTACTCAAAAATCCGCCTTCGATCAACACCCCGGGAATCTTGATATCGCGGATCACAACAAATCGGGCCCGCTTGATTCCGCGGTCATACATCCGCGATTTCACGACCAATGCCGCGTGGGTGGCCGTTGCGAGGGCCATGTTTTCGGCATCGTTCGCATTACCTTCACAGAGTTCCAGGTCGGCGATCCGCGGACCGTCGGCCATCATCGAGGGAACTCCACGAGGCGCCAGGGTGTAGGTTTCAAGGCCGGTCCCGGCGCCACCGGAATTAAAGTGGATGCTGATAAAGAGGGCGTTCTCGAACTTGTTGGCGAACCGGGTGCGATCGTCCAGGGAAACGAACGTGTCATTAGTGCGGGTCATGACGACCTTGAATCCTGCGGCCTGGAAGAGTTGCCGGGCCCGCAATGCGACATTCAGGGTAAATTGTTTTTCCCAGCCAAAAGTGCTGTAAGCCCCGTTGGCATGTCCGCCATGGCCGGGATCAAGGACGATCGTATTGATTTGTTCGGCGTTCTTAATGCGCCCCGGGCGGAGCACTGGCTCAATCACCTTGGTCAGATCCATCCGTGAAATCCAAAGCTCCCCTTCGTGCTCGGTAATCGGATAGCTCAGGTTGAACTTCAGGTTGTTGATATAAAATTCCACCGAGCCCGCCTGGCCTTTCAAAAGCTTTCCACCGGATCGCACCGAAAATGTGTTGCTCACCCGCTGCACCCCTCCAAGCCCATAAAAGCTCGCGACATTCTCCATCGGGACATGGTCGCGGCCCGCGATTTTTCCAAGGCGCCACTCGGCCGCCTCTGCTGCAACGCAGAAGAGAATCGTCAGCAGAAAGGAGAGGAGCCGCAGCATGAGCGCGAGAGGCTACCGCTGGGCATCATGTTGGCAAGCCGTTTTCCAAGCGGAATTTTAACGCAGAGACCGGGATTTTAACGCAGAGACGCAGAGGCGTAGAGGTTTTTTAGACGGAAAAAGTGCGGCTCAACTCAAATCCAATCCGCATCTGCCCATTCCTCTGCGTCTCTGCGTCTCTGCGTTAAAATCCTCCGCGTTAGGAATTCAGGTTTACACCCCAGCCGGTTTCTTAAAGATTTCCGGCCCGTTTATGGCCGAGTTGACGAAAAATTACGAACCGCAGTTGATTGAAGAAAAGTGGTATGCCCAATGGCTGGCCGATGGGTGTTTCCATGCCGACCTGGAATCGACCAAGCCCGCGTATTCCATTGTGATTCCGCCGCCCAACGTCACGGGGATCCTGACGCTCGGTCATGTGCTCAACAACACGATCCAGGACATCCTGGCCCGGCGGGCGCGGATGCAAGGACGTGAAGTGCTCTGGCTTCCTGGGACCGACCATGCCGGGATCGCCACACAGACGGCGGTGGAGCGGATGCTTAAAAAACAGGGCCTGATCCGGCACCGCAACGACCTGGGCCGGGAAAAACTCATCGAGAAGATCTGGGAGTGGAAAGAGAAGCACGGGGGGATCATCATCCAGCAACTCAAGAAGCTTGGGGCGTCGTGCGACTGGGAGAGGGAACGTTTCACGCTGGACCCGGCATACTCGCTGTGTGTGCAAAAAGTGTTCGTCGATCTATACGCGAAGGGCTTGATTTACCGCGGCAAACGGATGGTCAACTGGTGCCCAGCCTCTCTAACGGCGCTTAGCGATGAAGAGGTCACGATGAAACCCCAGAACGGGTTCCTCTATTATTTCAAAGTCGAAGTCGCAGAACTTCCCGGCACTTTCCTGCGCATCGCCACCACCCGGCCCGAAACCATTCCCGGCGACACCGCCATCGCCGTCAATCCGAAGGACGCCCGGTATGCGCATCTCATCGGAAAGCATGTGATTCGTCCCCTCCCAATTCACCTGAAGTCCGCCGAGAAACTCATTCCCATTATCGGGGATGAACAGGTTGATTTTGAGTTCGGCACCGGGGTGCTCAAAGTAACCCCAGCCCACGACAAGGCGGATTTCGAGATTGGCGTCCGCCATGGGCTCGCGGTGGTCGATATCATGAATCCGGATGCGACCATGAACTCGCTCGCTGGTGAATCACTGGCAGGCCTCGATCGTTTCGAGGCGCGCACGGTTGCACTCACACAATTGCGGGAACTTGGCGTGCTGGAAAAAGAAGAGCCGCACCAAAACAATGTCGGTTACAGCGAACGCGCGGATGTCCCGATCGAACCACGTCTGAGCGAGCAATGGTTCCTTAAATACCCTTCGGTGGATGCGGCCCGCACGGTGGTTGCGGATGGTTCGATGAAATTCTTCCCGGAGCGTTGGGCCAAGGTCTACGAACATTGGCTGAGCGGCATCCAGGATTGGTGCATCTCGAGGCAGCTCTGGTGGGGACACCGCGTCCCCGTCTGGAGCAAAGCCTTCGACGACCATGGCGCGGCCGATCTTGCTGAGACACGATTGCGCGATCTTGGCACAAAGGTGAGTTATCGCCGCGAGGCCGACACGCTCATCGCCGCCACCGCCGATCCGGACACCGAGGCGTTCTTTGACGCCCAAGAGTGGCCCCGGGATACCGATGTCCTCGACACATGGTTCAGCGCATGGCTCTGGCCGTTCGCAACAATGGGCTGGCCCGAAAAAACCGGCACCCTCGCAAAGTTCTATCCCACGACCGACCTTGTAACCGGCCCCGATATCATCTTTTTCTGGGTCGCCCGGATGATTATGGCCGGATTTGAGTTCATGGGAGAGATGCCATTTCGCAATGTCTATTTTACCGGGATCATTCGCGACAAACAGGGCCGTAAAATGTCGAAGAGTCTCGGCAACTCACCGGATCCGCTCGATCTCATCGCGCAGTTCGGCGCTGACGCCCTTCGCTTCGGCGTGATGCGCAGCGCCCCATTGGGACAGGATATTCTATTCGATGAAAAGAATGTCGAACTCGGCCGCAACTTTTGCACCAAGCTCTGGAATGCCGCCCGATTCCGTCAGATGCACGGGGGCGAGACCGAAGCTGAGATCAACCCGGCGCTCTTAAGCAGCGATGATCACTGGATCTTGCTCCGACTCGACGCCGCAATCATCGAAGTGTCCCAGGCTCTTAATGACTACCGTTTTAGCGATGCCGCCAACGCGCTCTACCGCTTCTTCTGGAGCGAATACTGCGATTGGTATCTGGAAGCCAGTAAAGCAGCCCTTTACGGTGCCGACCCGGACCGGAAGACAAACACCCTCGCGGTCATCGATTTCGTCCTGAGCCATATATTGCGTCTGTTTCATCCATTCCTCCCGTTCATCACGGAGGAACTTTGGCATGGACTCGGATTGCACCACGATCTGCCTGCCGATCAGGGCGGAGAGACCATCATGTTCGCCCATTGGCCCGCCCCTTTAGGAGACGATTTCCGCGCCCATTACTGCCTCACTCCCGAGGCGGACGCCGCCGCAAACGCCAAGTATGAAACGGTCACGCTCGGCCGCGGACTTCGGCGCGGGGCAAACATCGCAAGCAACAAACGGGTCCGCTTTGTCCTCAAGCCGACGAGTCTGTTATCGGCCCATGACGCCGAGGTGCTCAAGAACCTGCTGAATGCGGAAACACTGGAATTGGATCTGTTGTTTGTGCCGCCGCGTGGAACACCGAGTGCCCTAACGCCGTTGGGCGAACTCTTTCTACCATTGGAAGGGCTCATCGACATTGATGCGGAACGCGAGCGCCTTGGGAAAGAGCTCGAAAAGGTTGGCCAGGAACTGGCCAAAGTGCGCGCCAAGCTTGGCAGTGAAACCTTTGTCACAGGAGCGCCGCCAAAGGTCGTGGCAGATCATCGCCAGCGCGAAACCGACTGGCAGGAAAAACTCACCCAGCTCCAGCGGATGCTCGACGCGCTATAGGTCCCAAGCGATGGGAGGCTCCGCCATTTGGGGTTCTCAAGGGGGTTTGTCCTCCAGCCCGGCGCCGCATCTCATCAAAAGCAATCTCCGCCCCGTCCACTTTCATCTGGTAAACCATCCGCAATAATTCCCCAAGGCGCCCGCGTGGAAAACCGCCCTTGCCGGCAAACCAGCCCAAATATTCCACCGGCAGATCGTAAATGGGAACGCCGCGCGGCGGAAAGTGGGAGGGGCCGAATTTTCCGAAAGGCATAAAGGTGCGCGCGATTTCCGCCAAATCAGCGGCCATGCGAGCTGCCAGGTCATCAAGGTCATTGTCGTCCGACATGGACAAAGAATGGCTCCGGTTTCCCAAAAACTCAATTCGGTAAAAAAAAGAGAAATGCACAGCCATCCCACAGAGGAGAACTTTTTAACCACAGATTTCGCAGATTATCGCGGATGGGGAGAGAGCCGAACCAGACTTTTTCGGTCCGGGTTTTTAATCTGCGTCTATCCGAGTTGTCACCGCCGGCTCGAATTGATTATCACTCAGATGCGTGAACTCAGCCAAAAGATCCTGCTCCAATCCGTCCCCGGCCCCCGTCGGCGAGCCACCCAACAATCATCCTAAAACCGCGCTAACTTCGCGCCATTCGTCTCTGTCCCCCTCGCCTTGCCCATGGGCAACCCGCTGTCAAACGCTTTTCCAACTAAGTCTCTGTCCCCCTCGTGTCCATTGGCTACCCGGCGATTTTCAACCACGCTCCAGTAGAAATGGACTTTGCCGTCTTTGCGGCGCTTCTTGCAGCGGAGGAACATGATGCCTCATGAAATCATGTCTTCAAAAGTTCGCGCAAGGGGGTAGGTCGGCACTACAAGCCATTTTGAAACGGACCCCCTGTAAAATAGCGGGTTCCCAGTCCATCAAGCCTCAAAAATAGGCGTTTTTGCCCTTGAGTCCGCGAAGACGGGTTAGCCCGAATATTTCACACATAAAGCTGGCAGAGCGTCGAAAATTCACGTAACATCTTGGTGTGGAACATCT
>JAYUPM010000285.1:0-1574 GCA_043760145.1 Spartobacteria bacterium | reverse complement strand
TTGAACCAGGGCATAACGCAGAGAATTCAGGAGCCGGAATTTAACGCAGAGGGGGATTCTAACGCAGAGACGCGGAGACGCAGAGAAAAGGTGGGGACTGAATTTCGGGGATGGTGGATGTGCGGGGGGGGGGGTGAATCTGCCGTGCTTTCCCGCCACCGACAATCTCTTCCCTCAACCCAAAGCCAATTTTTTTCCTTCCCCCCGAAAAAAACCTCTGCGTCTCTGCGTCTCTGCGTTAAATTCCCCCTCTCCGCGCTCCGCGGTAAAATTTATTCCCAATGTTCCAAATCGTTTTTAATGCAATCAGCGCGGCGGAAATGGCGGCATTGCCGAAGGAATTGCAGCTCGATTTGCTGGCGGAATTTGAAGTGATCCCCGAGGACCTTGATCAGGTTGAGGACGAACGGTTTGGCGTTATCGAGCGGGACGGCAAGAAGCTTCACCGGTATCGGGCCAGGGATTACCGGATCTATTTTGCGAGGACCGCCGAGGGGATCACTGTCCACCGGGTCCTCCATAAAAATACGATTCGTGATTTTCTGTTTCGGGCAAATCTCCCGATGCCGGCTGAAGACCAGGAACTGGGCGGGCAACACGGTTTTTGGAAATTGATCGAAGAGGGGGAGAAGACCGAAAAAGGGCGATGAATATCCGGCTGATATTTTGCATTCTGATGGGGGTGTTCACGACATACATGGGCATTGCCATGCTCTTCAGTCATTTCCACGCGGTTCCCCCGAGTGCGCCGGTATTCAAACCAAACTTCACGACCCGCAGCCAGGCAGTGGCCGATCCGGTTACGGGCGAGACGGTGATTCATCGCGAGATCACCGTGACCACCAAGTTGGCCGACCCGGGGCCCCTTGCATTCCGGCTTTCCCCGGCAAGGCCACCCGCTCTCCCACCGCCAAGGTAAGCGCTGTTGCGGATGAATTTTTACCCGAACGAAGAGGAACGTCGCCGACTGTTTCCCGTCTGCCGCGAAAAGATTTTCTTTGCCCACGCAGGCGTGGCGCCGCTCCCCCGGGTTGTGGCCGATGCCATGTGCAATTATATCGAGCGGTCGGCCGAGAATCCTCAGGAGTTCGCTGAAGTCTTGCGCGATGTCAAAGAGGCCCGAAACGTCTGTGCCCAATTTATCGGGGCGGGCGCGGACGAAATTGCGCTTCTGGGCCCGACCTCCCTCGGCCTCAGCCTGTTCGCCAACGGACTCCCGTGGAAAGAGGGCGATGAGGTGCTTTGTTATCAAGGCGATTATCCCGCAAATGTTTACCCGTGGATCGAACTGCGCCGCCGGGGTGTCACGGTCCGTTATCTCCAGCCCGAGGCCCCCGGCCAAATCACGCCAGACCTCGTCGCCCAATCCATCGGGCCAAAGACCCGCCTCGTTGCGCTGGCCAGTTCCCACTTTTTTTCCGGTTACCGCATCGATGTCGATGCCATCGGCCAATTGCTTCACCAGAAAAATATCCTCTTCTCGCTCGACGCAATCCAAACCCTTGGCGCCTTCCCGGTCTCGGTTGCGCACGTCGATTTTTTAAGCGCCGATGCCCATAAATGGATGCTCGGCC
>JAYUPM010000284.1:0-9970 GCA_043760145.1 Spartobacteria bacterium | reverse complement strand
GTGGCGATGGTCCAACTCGTTGCGCCTTCGGCGCGGACCGGCTGAAGCCGGAACTACGAACCTTCACTCAGACTCGCCGCACGCCCCAGCGCGTGGATCTGGAGAGTTGCCTCTTGACCGCCCACCATCTCGACGAGGACTCTTCGGGAAATGCTGTCCGCCGAACCCACCTCACAAGTCAGTCGTGAGAAAATTTGGCATGAAGTGTTCCGGACAGAAGGCCCCACCCGCGATCTTTATAACCGTCTCCTCGGCCAACTCTCGGGACTGGCGCCTCTGGAACGGCGCAGCCTCGAAGACCGGATGGCGGCGACCCTGCGCGAAATGGGGGTCACCTTTGATGTCATCCGCAATGATCCTTGGGGACGCCAGCCATGGACCTGCGATCTTCTCCCCCAGCTTTTTTCCGGGCCCGAATGGGATCTCATAGTCCGCGGCTTCCGTCAAAGATTGCGCGCGTTTGAATACTTCCTGGCGGACGTATACGGCAAGCGGGAGATTCTGCGTTCGGGCGTGGTCCCGGTGGCCATGGTGCTTGGGAGCCCCCACTATCAACTTGCAGCCATCGGCATTCCGCGGCCGAGAAATGCGTATCTGCATCTGAGCGGGCTCTGCATCGCGCGCGATCCCGCGGGAAAATTGCAGGTCAAGCAGCACCATTTTTCCCATGCCACCGGGATTTCTTACATGCTCCAAAACCGGCGCGCCCTTGCCCAGATCGCGCCCGAGCTTTTTCAGGACACGCCCATTCAGTCGCTCGCGGAATCGTCGCTCCTGATCGTCGAACAATTGCGCGAAGCCGCCTCCCCATTTGGGAGTGAACCGATGGTGGTGCTGCTCTCCCCAGCGGCAGGCAGCGCGGTCTCCTCCGAGCAAAGCTTCCTCGCGCGGCGCATGGGCATACCGATGGTGGAAGGCGGCGACCTGCTCGTGCTCGATAACTGTGTCTATCTAAAAACCGTCCGCGGTCTCAAACGCGTGGATGTGATCTGCAACCGGATCGCCGATGGTTCGCTCGATCCATTGGTGTTTCGAGGTAGCTCAAAATTGGGGGTGCCCGGCCTGGTGCATTGCCTGCGAAAAGGAAGCGTCGCCCTGGTGAACGCACTCGGCAGCCAACTGGCCGACGACCGCACCCTCCTTGCCTTCAGCTCGCAAATCATCCGCTATTATCTCTCCGAGGCGCCGATTCTACCGACTGTTCCCACGCTCTGGCTCGGCGATATCGATCAACGCGAATATGTCCTCGAAAACCTCCATCAATGGCGGATCCGGCCAACGGTCAGTGATTGGCGCAGCGACGTTTCCAGCGCGCGAAGCCTCGGGGCGATCCGCGGGGACGAACCTTCGTTGCTCGCCGATGTCCGTCGGCAAGCCAACCTCTTCATTGCCCAACCGCGTGAACAAGGCGCCACAACCCTCTGTTTTTCCGATGGGAAACAGGTCGAGTATCCGCAGGATCATATTGTCTTTGCCATGCGCACCGGGACCGATTTCGGAATCCTCCCGGGAGCTTTAACCCGGGTCCATTCCCGCGCCGATGCCGCCGGTGAATTTGGCACAGGCTGGACGAGCAAAGACACATGGGTTCTTGCCGATGCACAAACCACCGCGCTGGCACCAAACTTTGTGCGCCGCGCCCCGGATCCTCATCTTCCGCCGCGCCAGGTAACAAGCCGCGTTGCCGAGGCTTTCTACTGGATGGGCCGATACCTTGAACGCGCCCATCATCAGGCTTACCTCATCTCCGTTGTCGAAACCCTGGAGACCGAGGAACTCAATTCCGCGGAACGAAAGCATTATCGGCCAATATGGAACCGGCTGCTTCCACCCATCGAGAAGAGCGCCGGAACTAGTAGACGGAGTATCTCCAATCGCATTGACCGGTATCGGCTGGTCCTTTTGCCTGAGCCGGGCTCGGTCCTCAGCACTTTCTTGCACGCTGTGCGCAATGCCGAGTCAGTCCAGGACAGTATTAGTCCGGAAGCACTGGCCACCATCAATAATCTCCGAAGCCGCTTCCACAGGACCCGCTTCCGCGAGGGTCTCTCCGAACTGGATGCCGTCCGTGTCACGCGCCGGGTCGCCGACCTGGCAACTCAACTGATCCCGCAATTCTTCGCGGTTGCCGCCAATACGATGCTCGCCGACGATGGCTGGCGCTTCTGCGAAATCGGACAGATGCTTGAGCGCTCGATCATCACTGCCAACTCAGTGCTTTCAATCAGTGAATCACTCGCCGGCCCTTCAAGCACGGGCTTGCTCCACGGATCGGAAATCGAACTAAGCGCGTTCCTCCGGCTCCTCGGGACGCGCGATGCTTACAGGCGGATCTATCAGATGCGCGCCGAACCGATCCATGTCCTCGAGTTACTCTGGCAACATCCCGAGGTGCCGCGCAGCCTCCTTTATTGCCTTGAGAAATGCCGGGGACTGCTTCGCCAATCCATTTCCCCGGAAGCGCTCGGCTCGGCAAATGCCCTTGCCGCAATCGAGCTTTTGATACAACAGATCCGTCGAATCGACTGGCGTCCATTTGTCTGGATGCCGCGCGAGGAAGAGCCGGGGGCAAATCTCCATGAAAAAGGGCTGGATCCCAGCCAGAAGCTTGAGCCGCTGCTGAGGCGGCTTCTGGATGGGACACTCGAGCTACACACGCTCATCTCGGACAGTTTCCTCAATCACCAGGCCCGGATTGCCCAGGTAAGTCAGCCCCTGCTTCACGGGCTCTAACTTGTAATCAACGATGGAATTCGAGATTACTCACACCACACGTTACAAATACAGCAACCCGACCGCGGAAGCTTATGGAGAGGCGCGCCTGACTCCGCCCAACACGCCTTCGCAGTCAGTGCTAAGCCATCGACTGACTATCGATCCTGACGTGAAGTCATCCACTTACACGGATCACTTCGGCAACCATGTCGATTTTTTTTCCTTCCCATTCCGCCATCATCACCTGGCCCTCAATAACCAGGCAGTGGTGCGCACTCATCCGGTCGATCTGCCCAGGGAAAGCCTCGAGCTCAGCATCCAGGAGGCCCGGCAGATTCTCGGGTCCGCCCTCACCGATGTGTTTGAGTATCTCCAGCCAACCCCCGTGGTGGCGACCGGACGCGAGGCCCTCCAGTGGGCAAAAAAATATCTCGGCGGCAAAGTCCCATTGGGTGAAGGGTTGCAGCGTTTGTTTGAAGCCATCTACGACGAGTTCCGCTACTTGTCCGGTTCCACCGAGAACAGCACCCCACTGGCCACGATCTGGAAAAACAAAACCGGCGTCTGCCAGGACTTCGCTCATGTCGGACTCAGCATCCTGCGCACCGCCAGTCTCCCCGCCCGCTATGTCTGCGGCTACATTGAAACTAATGCCGCAGCCGAGGGACGACGCCTCACAGGCGCCGTCGCCACGCATGCATGGATCGAAGTTCTTGTCCCCGGGATGTCCTGGGTCGCCTTCGATCCGACCAACAGGCAATGGTGCAATGAACGCTATGTCGCTGTCTCTTTTGGGCGCGATTATCTGGATGCCACACCTTTGCGCGGCACATTCAAAGGCGGCGGCCGGCAAGCCTTGAAGGTGCGGGTTACCATGAAACGTCGCAGCGAAAAAAACCGAATATGAAAGTCGAGATCCTATACCACGCCCAATACGCCTACGCCGAACCGGTTAGCTTCTCGCCCCATCTGTTCCGGCTCTTTCCCAAGGTGGATCGGCACCTGGCGATCCAGGCGGCTTACTTTTCCACCAATACTGACGCC
The DNA here is from genome assembly GCA_043760145.1 of Spartobacteria bacterium. GTDB lineage: Bacteria > Verrucomicrobiota > Verrucomicrobiia > Chthoniobacterales > Chthoniobacteraceae > CAIURC01. The sequence continues at coordinate 6,211 of JAYUPM010000284.1, read as the reverse complement.
ATGGTCAGTTACAGGCGTGACCTCTTCGATAATGAAATCGCCTCCTGTTTTTACCCGGGACGCTCGACCCTCCTGGGCGCCATACTGCAGCTCAAGCTCGAGATCGAACCGAAAAATGCATTCGGCTTTTTGCTCGAAGCCCACGCGCTCGAACTCCCCTTTGTCTACAAACCGGCGGAATCTCACGTCCTGACCCCATACATTGCCCAATCCGGGACACACCCGGCGCTCCCTTTCTGGAAGCGCCCATCGGAACCGCGCCCAACCATGGCGACACTCGTCGAACTCAACAGCGCCATCCACGATAACCTCCAATACGAGCGCCGCGAGGAGGGCGATCCACGGTCGCCCGCGGAAACATTGGCTGCGGGAAGCGGCGCGTGCAGGGACTTCGCCGTGCTCCTGGCAGAAGAATTGCGCAGCTTGGGATTAGCCTCGCGCCTCGCCAGTGGTTACCTCTGCGAGTTCAGCGAGGATGAACGCCGCGCAGAAGGTTCCCTCCACGCATGGACCGAGGTCTATATCCCGGGGGCCGGATGGATCGGGATGGATCCCACCAATGGGACACTCTGTTCCCATCACCACATCACCACCGCTGTCGGACTCGCCCCGTCTGACATCGCCCCTGTTCTTGGACGTTACTTTCATAAAGAGACGGTTCCCACCCAGATGAGCGCCTCCCTGCACATACATGAAATTGTCTGACCCATTGACCCTGGTTAGTCGTCAGATCGCAGCCACCTTCAAGCGGCATCGCGTCAAGCTCACGCTCGGCGGCGAACCGACTTATGTCCCAATCGACCCGGCCGGCCCCGAATGGAGCATCACAGCTCTCGGTCCAACTAAGCTCAGTTATGCTTACGCCATGGCCGATGCCCTTGTCGCGCACTCCATTCCCAATGCCGTTGCGCTCCATTCAACAGGCAAACTTTACCCCGGCGAAATCAATCCCCGATGGACCGTCAACCTCCTCTGGCGAAGCGATGGGGAACCGCTATTCTCCCCCGCTAAAAAAGGCACCATCACAGGCACTGCCGCGCTGGATGCCTTTAAAATAGCGCTTTCCCGGTTACTTCGCCTCAAAGCACCGTGGCTCGAAGCGATCGATCCCGTGATCCCGAAGCGCGCTGCATGGGTGCTGCCCCTCGATCATGACGGGAAACGATTCCGCAGCGTGGATTGGGCGCTCGGCCCGAAGCTCGACCTCTTGCGCGCGGACGGCCCGGCCGGTTTGCGATTGCCGTTGGGCACCCTGCCCGCCCATGTCAGCCGACGCGCTCTCACCATCGAACTTCAAGAAGACACGATCCAACTCTTTGTCCCGCCCCTCTTGCAACGCCCCTTCATTGAGTTACTCGGATTCATTGCAAAGGCCGCCACTCGCGCCCACTGCCCAACGCCTATTCTCTGCGGATACATTCCTCACGATGAATCCGGCGCATGGTCGGTCCTAGGCATTACCGCCGATCCCGGGGTCCTCGAAATTAATCTCCCACCGTGTGCCGACTGGCAGGAATACGACCGCTGGCTTAAGACACTGGAAACCGCTGGAGCAAGCGCCGGGCTGCGCTCATTCAAACAGATCAGCGAAGGAGAGGAGGCTGGCACAGGTGGCGGCAACCATCTTTTATTTGGCGGACCTTCCCTTAAACACAATGCGCTCTTTACTCACCCGCGCTGGGTGACCTCGATGCTCCGTTATTGGCAGCATCATCCTTCGCTCAGCTATTTGTTTATCGGGCATTACGTCGGCTCGTCTTCACAAGCCCCGCGCCCCGACGAATCAGCTAATGCCCTCTACGATCTGGAAATGGCTTATCAGTTCCTTGAGCAACTCCCGTCCGGCGATCATCGGCAATTGATCAGTGAAACCTTGCGCCACCTGCACACAGACAGTTCCGGCAACACACACCGCAGCGAGATCAGCTTCGATAAGTTCTGGAACCTCTCCTTTGATGGCGGTTGCCGGGGACTCATCGAATTTCGCGCCCTCGAGTCAATGCCGCACGCCACATGGATGTCCGTCGTGGCATTGCTCTGGAGCGCCTTGGCCGCCCGGCTCCTTGAGAAACCATTTGGCGCTCCGTTGATCGATCATGGCGATCATCTCCATGACCGTTACTTCCTCCCTTCATACCTCTGGACCGACTTTAAGACAGTCCTCCGCGATCTAGCCAGGGCCGGCTTTGTCCTTCCCGAAAGGATCTTTCGAGAAATCAAGGATTGGCGTTTCCCATCCATGCTCACTCATCGCGATGTCGGCACCACACTTACTGTTCGCAAGGCGCACGAAGGGTGGCCGCTTCTTTGCGAAACACCATTGGAAGGCGGAAGCACAAGCCGCTTTGTTGATACTTCCATCGAGCGTCTTGAATTCCTCGCCAACCAGGAGTTCGATCGAACATCCAAGCTATACGTCAATGGCCGCCGACTGATCCTGCAACCATTCCCGGGAAAAATGATGGGAATCGGCCTCCGGTATCGGCGCAGCGCCCTCAATCCTTCCTTGCACCCCGGCATCGCCCCGCAGATGCCGTTGCACGTCAGTGTCACGCGCGGCAAAGCCACTATGACTTACAAACTCGAAGCCAATCACCGGCACTTCGAGTTATCCAAGGAGACAACACCTCCCCTCGCCAAACCGTGCCGAAAACTCCATCCGTCCCTAGTAACCTGCGACCTCCGTATCCCGTAAAGGGAGACTGATCACTGATCACTGATCACTGCCCCCGAGACCACCAAGCCGTCCCCTGCCCACATCTGACGGAAACGCTCTGTCAAAATCCGGTCCGGCCGAAGCACAGCAGGATCGTTCACATAGATATGCGCGTCATCGTAACCGACCACGACCACCGCGTGATCGCCCGGCTCAGACCCGTGAATCGAAACGATCACCGGCGAACCTTTGTCGATTGCGTTCGTGAGTTGTTTGAGAGTCGCCCCCGGCTCTTTGAGCGCCCGGACAGTTAACCCAATCCCGCGCAGAGCTTTCAGGATTTTATCGTTAGTGAGTCCATGCCCGCCTCCTTCTTCGGCGGAATCGCAGCGACCGCCCGCGAACCGACGGGCCCGATCCGGACCGATCTCATAACCGAAGAATGCCGCAACCATGACGATGCTTTTTACGGCACACGTGTGCCGATCCCATTGAAGGAAGTAAGGGACATCCAGCAGCTTGCCATTGCGTTCCGCGCAGTCCCGCCGGGAGAATCTCGTGAAGATCGATTTAATTGCCAGCGCCCCGGAATTAAACCAGTTGGTTGATTCCCCGAGCGCCCCACACCACGGGCAGTGTTGCATGCTCCAATGCATACCGCGTTCACAACTCGCGCAGTTGCCGCCTTCAAAATCATCGACCGGCTCCGAAGGCCATGTGAGCGACTCCCCGCATGCCGGGCAGAATGAGAACGGATATCGGACCGCGACTTTGTTGCAATGGGGGCAATGGGAGAGCGGATCCATGATTGCCCCTTATTTAATTACATCGCGCCTTGCGTCAAGCGTGAGGGCGGAGGGCGGAGGGCGGTCGTCCTCGTCCTCGTTCTTTTCTGAAAGCAATTTAGTTAAACGGATTCTCCAGCTTCACCCCTGCCCTGCGGAAGTCGCGTGTGTTGCGAGTGACCACCGTCAACCCGTGCGCGATGGCGCTTGCAGCAATGAGGCTGTCTTTGATCGGCATCGCGTTGCCTTTCTTTTTTAGCCGAGCCAGCAGGCGCGCCCAGGCAGCGGCGGCGACAGTGTCGAAGTCCAAAACCTGAATGCGCTGGACGCCTGCGGCGAACCATTGCTCCAGACGTGTGCGGCGACGCCCAGCGGGCAGTAGCAAAATCCCGTATTCGAGTTCGCCCAGAATGATCGGGGTAAGGGCAAGGTCAGGCTCATGGCGACGAAGCCAATTCACCACACGGAGCTCGGGGGCGGGCTTGGTCGGTTCGCTCAACACATCCGCATCGACCAGGTATTTCACAGCGAATCGGTTGATTGAGAAGGGACTGGCTGGAACCAATCTTTTTCCGGGCACGCCAACAGCCAGTCCACCAGCCCAGTATTGTCTGCAACCGGCTGGCGCTTGAGCAGATACTCGCCCGCATCGACCCTCTCAATATCGAAGGTCTGGCCGGCAAGGATTCTATCCTGTGTGCGCAATTCGGAAGGGAGCACGACCTGGCCCTTGGATGAGATGGTTGTTTTCATGCGTGTAAGATGGCGTCTTACCACAGAAAAGGCAAGCCTATCCGCTTCCCAAGAAGAAAGAGGCGGGACGCCTCTTCCACGCTCTGGCTTTCTCGTTTTCACCGATTTGGACGACCCATCGGCCCCGAAAATCGATTGAAACTCGATGCAACCCCAAAATTGACTCGCTGTGGATAGAGTCCCTACGTTGCGGCCATGAAAGACAAAGTGAAAATGCGCAATGGCGATGCGCTCCTGATCATGGTCAAGGACGGCGAAGTGATCCATCACACTTGGAACATGAGCTTGCCGCATGTTGAATTCGTCAAACGCGCAACAGGAAAGTTGCCCGAGGGCGCATGGGTAGGCACCGTAACCAAGCTTGAGGACGAGATCATGGCGATCAGTTCAAAATACTTCTTCGATTACCAATTGCCAGGCCCGGGCGATGTCGATGTGGCCGTAAAGAAAATGTTCGAATGAGGTGGAAGCGGCCTATCCACATCCCACCCTTCCAAACCTCTGCGTCTCTGCGTCTCTGCGTTAAAATTTCCCTCCTGAACTCTGCGTTAAAAATCCGACTCTGCGTTGGCCCTCAGAGTCCGAGCTCGGCTTTTACGGCGGTGAATTGTTCGATGGCAAATATCAGGTCTTCGCGTGTGTGGGCCGCGGAGATCTGTGTGCGGATCCGCGCCTTGCCCTGCGGCACGACCGGATAGGAAAAGCCAATGACATACACACCGCGCGCGAGCATCGCTTCCGCCACACGGGTGGCGAGCGCCACGTCCCCCAGCATGATCGGGACAATCGGATGCGTCCCCGGAACGATATTGAATCCGCGGGCCGTCATCTCTTCGCGAAAGAACTTCGTGTTCGCCTCGAGCTTGTCCCGGAGGGCGGTCGATTCGGTGAGCATTTCCAATACTTTGAGCGATGCCCCGGCAATTGAGGGCGCGAGTGTGTTGGAAAAAAGATACGGTCGCGAACGCTGGCGCAGCAGTTCCACAATTTCGCGCCGGCCACTTGTGTATCCCCCGCTTGCGCCGCCAAGCGCCTTCCCGAGTGTCCCGGTGAGAATATCCACGCGGTCCATCACCCCGCAGTGCTCGTGTGTCCCGCGACCGCGCGCCCCCATGAATCCGACGGCATGCGAGTCATCAACCATGACAAGCGCGTCATACTTTTCCGCGAGATCGCAAATGGCGGCGAGATTCGCAATGAAACCATCCATGGAGAACACGCCATCGGTCGCGATGAGCCGGAACCGCGCGCCACTGGCGGCGCGAAGTTTCTCCTCCAGATCGGCCATGTCGCTATTGCGATAGCGGTGACGCTGTGCCTTGCAAAGCCGGATGCCGTCGATGATCGAGGCGTGATTGAGCTCGTCGGAAATGATGGCGTCTTCGGGTCCAAATAGCGTTTCGAAAAGCCCTCCATTGGCGTCGAAGCACGAGGAATAGAGGATCGTGTCGTCGGTGCCGAGGAACTCGCTGACCTGTTGTTCAAGCTCCTTGTGGAGTTCCTGCGTGCCGCAGATGAAGCGCACACTGGCGAGACCATACCCCCATCGATCCAGCGCAGCGTGCGCGGCGGCGATGACTTCGGGATGATCGGCGAGGCCGAGGTAATTGTTGGCGCAAAGGTTGAGCACTTCGCGCCCGTCGCCGACCCGGACACGCGCAGCCTGCGCAGTCGTGATGATGCGCTCGCCCTTGTAAAGCCCGGCGGCGCGGATCTCGTCGAGCTGTTGGATGATGTGTTGCTGGATGGAGCCGAACATAAATCAGAGTTTCCAATGAAGGATCACTTTTCCCGACTCACCGGAGATCATCGCCGCGAAGCCCTTCTCGAACTCCGTGTAATGAAAGCGATGCGTGATCACAGGCCGGATATCGAGCCCGCTCTGGAGCATGACACTCATCTTATACCACGTCTCATACATCTCCCGCCCATAGATCCCTTTGATGGTGAGCATGTTGAAAACCACCTTGTTCCAGTCGATCGCTATCGGCTCCGCAGGAATGCCGAGCATCGCGAT
>JAYUPM010000283.1:0-3798 GCA_043760145.1 Spartobacteria bacterium | reverse complement strand
GAGGGGGTAAAGAAGGTGCATTTCATTGATGGGCGCCTTCCGCATTCACTTCTGCTGGAAGTGTTTACAAACGCCGGGATCGGGACCGAGATTTTGCCTTAGGCAGGACCGTTTACTGCCTGCCTTTACTCAAAAGTGGGCAAGAGCCGGGCCCGGGAGCCGGGCCCGGGAGCCGGGCCCGGACCGAAGGAGGCAAACCCAAGGCATGGCCCCGCCCGGAGCGGACTCCAAGCAAGGCGTCCTTGTTTTACCGCCACAGATTAGCGGGTGATGTCGATGTCCGGGACAATGCTATCCGGTTGGGTGCTCTCCGGAGTCGGGCTCAGCGGCGTTAAACTTCGGGGAGAGGTGCTGCCGGGCGTTAGAGGGACGATGCCGTCGGTCATCGATCCGACTTTCTGGAACTCATAGCGGCTCACTATTGAGTCGGTATTGGAATCGAGGCTCTTGAAGAGCGACTCGATTTCAGAGGAGAGAGTCGTTTCCTGAGTGGGGTCCATGATGAGGCTGAACTCAGCCTGGCTCAAGCCGCTATCACGATTGTCATCGAGAGCGTTAAAGAGCGTATTGGGATCGTTTAGAATTTTCCAAGTGGAAACATTGCCGACGGACGTGGCCCCCGGCGTTCCCTCGACTCCCAATGCTTGCGCAAACACCGCAACCGGCAGCGCAAGGGCGATGATGGCTGCTTTTACTGAAGTGATGGTTTTCATAGTATAATAGAATCGGATCGCGACGGCTTTGCGGGGGCATCGGGGCACAAAAAAGCTCCGGCCTCTTTCGAGACCGGAGCTGGATTGAGATTGGATAAGATTACGGAGCCTTTAGCGCCTCAGGAGCAGCAGCTTCCTTGGTGGCGTCAACTGCTTTGTCGGCAGCGGTTTCATCGACAGCGCTCTTGGCCTTCTCGGCTTGCCGACTTCCGACTTCAGACTTCAGACTTCAGACTCTTGCCCGACTTCCGACTTCCGACTCCCGCCCGACTTCCGGTCTCGCAGTTGCTTATTTGCTGATCAGTTTCTCCAGCAACGAGTTGAGGCGCCCCAACATCGCGCGCGGGTCCTCCAACAATCCCGCCGCCACCAATGCGTTGTCGAAAATCTGTTCCGCCACTTCGCCCGCCAGCGCGGCATCGCTGCCCCGGATCTTTTCAAGCCGCGCGATCATCGCGTTATCGGGATTAATTTCGAGGTCGGGCTTGGATTCGAAGCTACCGGTGCCTTCACGATCCATCGCCTTGAGCATCCGGCGCATACTGGCCGTCATGTGCTGATCTTTATCGACCACGACGGCCGGGCTCCCAACGAGCCGCTTGGAACTGCGCACCTCACCGACTCGGTCGCCGAGGGTATCCTTGATAAAAGCGCTGAGGCCCTCTGCTTCCTGGTCGCTCAAGGCGCTCGATGTTTTATCGAGGGAAAGATTCGCTTTCTCGGCGGCCACGACTTTTTTGCCATCGAACTCGCGGAGGTGTTCCATGACAAATTCGTCGCGCGGATCGGCGAGGAAGAGGACCTCGAATTTTTTTTCTGCGAACACTTCAAAGTAAGGGCTGGCCATTGCGCTCTCGCGACTGGGTGCGAGCAGCCAGTAGATTTCAGTCTGATCCTGGGGCATCCGGCTGATGTAATCGGCAAGCGAGGTGCTCTTCCCTTTTTCAGTAAAGGAAGAGTCGAACCGGAGCAATTTGCCGATTGCCTCCCGATGCGACCAATCGGTGGCCACCCCTTCCTTCAAGCAATGGCCATGTTCCTTGAAAAACCGGTCATATTTTTCCGGATCGCTTTTGGCCTCTTCCTCGAGCCATTTGATCGCCCGATTGGTGAGGACTTCGTTGAGTTTCCGCATGAGGGCGGAGTCCTGCATGGTTTCGCGCGAAATATTGAGCGGGATATCTTCGCTATCCACGATCCCCTTGAGGAACCGGAGCCATTCCGGGAACAGTGTCTTTGCCTTTGATTGGATCAGGATATTGCGGCAGTAGAGATGCACTTCGCTCTCGGCGCGGTTCATCGTCACCAGCTCGTAATTTTTTTCCGGAACAAAAAGGAGCGCCCGGATGGCGAGCGGGGCGTCGGTGGAATAATGGAGCCGGTAATGGGGCGCCGTCGCGTCGTGCCCGATGTATTTGTAGAATTCCTCGTATTCGGCATCGGCGATTTCATTGCGGTTCTTGTTCCAGAGGGCCTGGACGGTGTTGACCACGGCCCCGTTTAGTTCGATCGGGAACTGGACGAAATTGGAGTAATGTTTGATGACATGCTCGATCCGGGTGGGCTTGGCGAATTCATCTTCCCGGAGATGGAGCACGATCCTGGTTCCACGAGGAAGATCGCTGGCTGGCTCGATCTCGTATCCGCTTTGGCCGTCGCTGGTCCAGGTCCACCCTTGTTCATCCGGAAGATACGAGCGCGTTGAGACCGCAACTTTTTCAGCAGCCATGAACGCGGAATAAAATCCGACCCCGAATTGGCCGATCAAATTGGCGTCGTTCTTGTGGGCTTTGACTTGTTCCAGAAAAGCCTTGGAACCGGAGTGGGCGATGGTGCCGAGGTTATCGATGAGCTCCGCGTGGGTCATCCCAAGGCCGGCGTCGGTGAAGGTGACGGTTTTGGCTTCTTCATCGGTGGCGACGCTGATCTTGAGCGGTTCTTCCGGTTGATAAATTTCGACGCCTGAGGTTTGCAGGAACTTGAGTTTCTCCGAGGCATCCGCGGCATTGGAGATCAGCTCGCGCACGAAGATCTCTTTGTCGGTGTAAAGGGAATGGATGACGATCTCCAGGAGCTGGGCGATCTCTGCTTGGAAAACGTGTTTTTCGGCCGTGTTGGACATAAGGCGGCGGATTGTATGAATGCGGCTGCGGTGTGCAATCTTCCTGATAGGTCGTATTGATCGATAGGTTGTATCGGTCTTATAGGACCCATAAACGGCGCCCTTGCCGGTCGCGCTGCTCGCTCTAAATCTTGACCGAGTCCCAGTCGAGGAGCTGTGCGTGTCCTGAGCGAACCCGCTAATCCTCAACAAATCCGTCACAGCCAGGCGGCCCGGGGCGCGCGATTTATAAACAGAGGGAGAATTGCAGTTATGAAAGCTATCATGGCGCTTATCTGGAGAATTGAGGAAAATCTTCGGCGGCTGAGGGGCGCTGGTCTGCGCCCCATGCTGCTGGCGTTAATTTGTTGTGCCGGGGCCCAGCTCCAGGCGCAACCCGTCATCACCGGGGTGCTCGATTACGTTTCACCCAACTCCGGGACCTTGCGGGTGCGCTCCGAGCACGGGGCGTATCGGCCGGTGATGTTTTATAGAATGAACTCGGCCTCCATCATGACCGAGACCGGCTCCCTCGTGACCGTGGCCGACCTGGCCCCGGGAATGGAGGTGACCATCTATTTTTCCCGATACGGCCAACGTTGGGCCGTCTCGAAAGTTCTCATCCGCGACCCTGCCCCATCCAATCCAGGCGAATCTTGGCCCGTGGAAAGTGAATACCGGATCACCGCGGCCGATCTCGATGGCGATCCGACCACCCGCGGCCCGGACAGCGCCGCTTTCGACAATGATCCGACTACCGTCCCCGCCCGCCGCTCCAACGGCTATTTCCGCAGATGGTAGGGGAGGGGAGGTCCGGAGGTCGGAGGTCGGAGGTCGGAAGTCGGAAGTCGGAAGTCGGGCATGGGGACATATAGGACCCATAGGTCCTATAGGTCCTATGAGTCGCATTTGAAGACGAGGACGAAGGACGAAGGACGAAGGACGAGGGACGAGGGACGATGGACGATGGACGAGGGACGAGGG
>JAYUPM010000282.1:0-3805 GCA_043760145.1 Spartobacteria bacterium | reverse complement strand
AGCAGAGTCGACGTCGCCAGGCGTCGAGAAACAACAAACCACCGGACTCGCCAAATGAACCCGCGTCGCTTTCTTAATCTACTGCGGTCACCGTCCGGGGCGCTTGCGCTCTTCATCCTTGGGCTAACGGTCTTGCTGATCCTGGTCAACAGCCGACGCGGCCCCGGCAACAAGTCTGCCGACGGAGGTGCTGCGGCGCAGACATCCAAACCGGGGAATGGCCAACAAGTTGGGCACTCGGTGGACCGTGACATGTCGCCCTCCAATCCACCGCAACGAACGGGCAAAACGCCCTCCCCGGCAGGTCCACCGACAAAACAGGCTGCAAGTCCCCCTGCGCTACCGCCGATCAGCTTGTTCTCCGAGACACCAACCCAGGAACACCCGGCGAAAAAGTTTAGCGCCAACTTCGCCCCCTTTGGCAGGCTGATTCCATGCGAGTTGGTGATCACCGTGGACTCCTCCTCCATCAACACACCCATTGTCGGGTTGGTTACGGAAGACATCTTCCACCACGGACATCTCATCATTCCTGCAGGCACGGAAGTGCATGGCAACGCGCAGGTGGATCGAGCGCGCGAACGAATCGCAAGCGACGGGCGCTGGACGCTCGTATGGCAGAACGGGGAAGAGCTGCCTGTCTCCGGCCTGGCGCTCGATCATGAGCGCGATCCCGACACCGGAACCTGGGCCATCACCGATGGAAGCGCCGGCTTGCGCGGCAGGCTCATCAAGAGCGACAACCTCGCCGAGGTGAAGCTCTATGTCGCCGCACTCCTTAGCGGAGCGGCAGATGTGTTCACCGAGAAGCGGTCGTCTGACTTTGGCACTTTCAGTGTGTCGAGCTTGCAAAATGCGCCGCTCAAAGGCGCCCAAAGTGTGCTCGACCGGTATGCGCAGCAGATTCTCACAAGCATCGAGCGGGATGGCTTCTATGTCCGGGTCCCGGCCGGGAAACAGTTCTATCTCTACGTCACGCAGACGCTCGACCAGGACGATGCCAAGATCGGCGGTACGCTCGCCATACAGTCGGCTGACGCGAAAGAAGGGAAACCGCCCAAGACTGTTTCGACTGCAACCCAAGCTCCGACTCCCCGCGTAAGCACGCCACCCCTGCGGGGATTCACTTCCGGTCCAACTCCGCTTCGCCGCTAATCATGAAACCATTACTCCTGATCCCATTCCTAATGTTTTCCGCCTGCGCCGCGCGCGCACCGAAAAATGCCACGATCATCGCCATTGATCCCCAAGGCCGGCCCGCGAATACCACCGCATTACGCACGGGCGAACAACTCCGCGAATACCGTTTCGGCAGGTATGCGGATCCGAGCCAGCCACACGTCATGCATGAAGGGCATCCGGTCTATCGCATCGAGAGCAGCGCCCGATGGAATCTTCGGCCAGGCGCCGGAAACCCTCCTGCTCAACAAAGCAACGTGCCTGCGCAAAGCATTTCGGTGAATGACGCTGTCGTTGCGGAAGTAAACAAGCAACGCGCGGTAACGCGGATGGTCACCGAACAGACAGCGACCCTCAATCAACGGCTCGGCGAAATGTCCCAAGCCGCCGCGCAATCGAAAGAACTGGCGAAACAGAGCATGGCGCTCAAGCGCGATCTAAACGCGCTCAGTGGGCGGATGGACTCGTTCGACGCGCAACTTCGTGATCAGAAACCCGCTTCCGCCGACCGGCCCCAACCGCGAGCCGAGGACAAATGGTAACCGTCTTTCATCCCACACTTATGCAAACAACACCAACAGACAGACAAACCGTCATCCTCGACCTGCCGCCGACCACGCTCGCGCGGTACTTGGACGCAAACCAGGAGATTGAGCAGGTGCTCGGCCTCTCACCCGGCCCAGAGTTCCTTATGAGCCTGGCCGTCGAACACGAAGACCCCTTCGAACTCACCAGTGTCTTTCTGGGCGAGATCCTCGAATCCCTGGGCAAACCCGTCATTGCAATCGCAGCCACCCACTAAACCACTATGACCATCAAACGAACCAACAACAACGGCGCTAGCGCCAATGGTGACACCACCACCAGTGCTCCCTCGATTCCCGTTATCGGGACCGACTTGCCGACATTCCGCGAAAACGCGGGAGTGAACGCAAAGATCGATGCCTATATCAAGGCCAATCCCAAGGAGTGGACTTACATCCAGGGAATGCCCAGAGACCGCCTCGAACGCAGCCTCGTGCTCCAGAACGTTCAGAAGGAAGAGCGCATAGAGAAGATGCGCGTCGGCATCATGAAGAAGCTCGATGAAAACCCCGAGATGAAGCAGGCGTATCAAACCCTTGTGAAAAATCTCCCTGCCGAACAACAGGAGAAAGCGATGCTCACGATCGCCATGCGCACAAGCCGCACGGTCGCGCCCCCGGCACAGCAGCAATCCCAAGGCGCTCGAGTGTAAACTTCCCGCCGCCCTCCACTCGCAAAGACTCCGACCGTGCTCCGCGCTCACGCGCGTCCGCGCGGCCGGAGACTTTGCTTGCCCGCTCACTCCACGCCGTCGCTGCTCGGAAGCAGCCACGGCAAAGGACCAGCGAAACCGGGTCAACTCGTCGGCACGATGGATCAGCCCAATCCTCAAAAGCAATTGACCAGCCTGACGATGCGGGAGCCTGCGCCCTCCCACCTCCAAGCACCAATTGCGCAGACTTCCCGCTCGCAGGAAAAGGCGATGAATATCCAAACGGTTTACAGGCTCAGAATACCGCCATTTCGACAAGGCAACTTGATTTGATGGACGCTAGCGGGCGTGGTGGGGAATGCAAATTCGCGAATCGGAGTTCCGACGAGAAGACGGGTGTCGTCAGCCGCAATGTAACGGCAAGCTACACCGACACGGTGGCTATCGCCGATATGCTCATCCCGAAGGCCAGGAACGCTTTGAAGTCCCGCGTTACTCTTGCACGCGCTGCGGGCTGACAGCCAGCGTGCTCCATGATAGCCGACTACCGTATCGCCCGGTAACGACCGAGGAGGTTGAAGCGGCGTTTGATCGCAAGTCCCGGGCGAACAGCGCCATACCACTCCCCTCCCCGCTCAGCGAAAAAAGGCGCGGATGCCTAAATCGCGCTTGGATGGCATGGAATCCAAACAGCCGCCGAATTGCAGAGCTTCTGAGGCATCAACTCCCCCGCTCTGCGACCAAAGATCCAGCACAATGCTGGCGCTGCTTGCGGGACGTTTCCCACCTTTCGCCCATGCTGGCGATAATCTGGGAACGTTTCCAGACTTCGTTATTGGGCGACTATCAATGCCTCAAGCCAAGATCTCATTATCGCGCGCCGCTCTGAGTTGAGAAAAATAGCGCGAAGCAACCCGTTTAGTTTGGAGGCAAACAATCAGCACAATCCCACACAACCTTTTTTTTGAAATCAGGGCACCCGTACAGAGTATCTGCGTCGTGACCACCAAAATGCCAATCAAAGCCCATGATCGCCCCATACCACCACACGCAATCTCGCCCGAGGTCGTGGCAAGACTGCTCGCTCGCGTCGCGGCCTTTTACGCGAAAACGCTGAATAAAGATCGGGTCGGCTTGGATTACTTGGAAAGCCGTGGGCTGAATGATCCTCTGATGCTGGAAACATTCGGGGTAGGTTACTGCGATGGGTCCATGCGCAATACCCTGCCTAACAGCGGCGAGATTGTTGAAGAGTTGAAGGCATTGGGTGTGCTCGACGCGAGTGGCAACGAGGTCTTTCACGGCCGAATCGTGGTGCCCATCTATAATGCTGTTGGTGACGTCGTAAACCTTTATGGGAAACACATTGGCAATGAATATCCCCGTCAT
>JAYUPM010000281.1:0-3806 GCA_043760145.1 Spartobacteria bacterium | reverse complement strand
TGGATCTGCAGAACCCCCAGAACGACCCCCAGAACCAATGTTGTCACTTAAATCAAACCCGGCTCAGCGCGTCGGGGCCGCATCACTTTTGCTAGCTTATGGACCGTAAAGGAATTTTAGGAATCACCCTGGCCATCATTGGGTTCGTCTCGTTTCAGATTTACTATCAGCGCGCAACGTTGGCGGCCAACAAGGCGCGGCAGGAGGCGGCGGAACTGGCTGCGGCGAACGCGCCCAAAGTTTCGCCCGCTGATCCCGGGACGGCGACTGCGCCCGCCATTGAAGCCCCTGTTGCTGCGGCCCCCGCTGCCCCCGATGCGCCCGTGGCCGCTCCTGTTGAACCGACGGTGCCGGCGCAATCCATTAAATTTACGACGCCCACGGTCGAATACACCTTTAGCAATCTTGGGGGTGGCATCACGACGGCGAAGTTGCGCAATCACAACGCGGAGAACGGGGCGAAGATTATTCTTAATCAATTCGGAACGCTCCCGATTGGATTCACCAGCGAAGTGGCAGGGGAAGGGGTGCAAGTTCCATTTCGGGTCGAAGCCAACACAGAGGCTGGCGAAATTCGGTTTGAACGGCTCGACTCGCGCAAGCTTCAGACAACCAAAAAATTTATTCTCCCGAAGCTGGTGGGAGCGGACAAGGCGACCCTGTTGCGTGAGGAGTATTTAATCCGTATGGATCTCACCTTGACCAACACAGGGACAGAGCCCCTGCAGTTGCCGGCATACTTCATCCATACGGGATCGGCCGCCCCAATTCATCAGCGTGATATGCCCGCTTACACAGGGTTTAATCATTACGCGAACGGGAAGAGCAGATTCGAGGACGTGACCTGGTTTGATGGCGGCGGGTTTTTCTCCCGCAGACCTGCAAGCCCCGTTTATTCAATCTTCGACAAGATCCGTTGGGCCGGTGTGACCAACCAGTATTTCACCTCCCTGGTCAGTCCGATCATTGACGACAAAGCCAACAGTGACGTGCAGGCCGCGCATTTTGGGACGCAGGTTTGGTCGAAACGGATTGTTGTCGGGGATAAGGAATGGCAGGCAGCGGGGCATTCCATGGAGGGCAAAGGCGACCAGCAACGCTTCGGGCTCGATGGCGCCCTTGGCATGCCGGGCATCACCTTGCAGCCGGGAGAATCCCGAAATCATTCCTTCAATCTGTTTACCGGTCCCCGGGAATATGCCCGGCTCAAGGCGCTTGGAAACCAGGAGGACGAGATCATGAATTTCGGCTGGTCCGGGATTGTGAGCAAAATCCTGCTCAGCTCGATGAACACACTCCGGGCGTGGCTGGGCAATTATGCATGGGCCATTGTGGTCCTGACCCTGATCATCAAAACGTTGATGTGGCCGTTGCAAAACAAGGCGACCAACTCGATGAAAAAGATGCAGGCGCTTCAGCCCAAGATGACTGAGTTGCGGGAGAAGTATAAGGACGACCCGGCCCGGATGAACACCGAGGTGATGGGCCTCTACAAAGCCTACGGCATCAATCCCCTGGGTGGGTGCCTGCCGATGCTCGTCCAGATCCCGATCTTTTTCGGGTTCTATAATATGCTCGGGATCGCCGTGGAATTGCGAAACAGCAACTTCCTATGGGTCCAGGATCTCTCCCTCCCTGATACCGTTGCCACCCCGTTTGGATTTCCACTTAACATCCTCCCGCTGCTCATGGCGGGAACGATGCTGTTCCAAATGGCGATCCAGCCCAAGTCTGGCGACCCGATGACCCAACGTATGATGATGTTCATGCCGTTGATCTTCGTTATCTTCTGCTATAATTTCGCATCCGCGCTCGCTCTTTATTGGACGGTGCAGAACCTGTTCTCCATCGTGCAGCTTTACGCCACCCGCAACCAGGCCCCGCCAGTCCTGGTCAAGGCGGCTCCCATTAAAAAGAAGTCGCGATCCTGATCCATCCCATGAGCCATAACCCGAAAGAAATCCTGGATTCGATGCTCGGCCTGCTCGGGTTCGTTTGCGAGATAAAGGAATTCGCGCATGCGCACGGGACCACGCTTCAGGTTTACACAGCGGAAAAGGAACGGCTCATCGGACGCAACGGTGAATTGCTCGACGACATCCAATTGCTTTTGAATCGGATCCTGCAGGCCAAAGACAAGGAAGCGCCCCGGATCCAGGTCGATATCGAACATTGGCGCGAGATGAAGGATGACAGCCTTGCCCATCGGGTCCAGGTTTTGGCGGATGGGGTCCGCAAATCGGGCCGCTCCGTGCAACTCGACCCGATGAATGCCTATGAACGGCGGATTGTCCATAACGCGTTCAAGGACGATCCCGCAGTCACCACATGGAGCCCGCCGGATCCTGCGCGCTTGAAGCGGATTACTTTGCGAAAACGTTGAAGAAGGAGGGGCGGCATCTTGTCGCCCATTGCCAACAAGTTAACTCGAGCAATACACAAGCACGAGAACAAGGAAGCCATTTCATTTCATCACGGTGCAAACCTTAAGTTGACAGCTGGCCGCCCAATCTCCAAGTTTGCCACCCCTTTTTTCCGATCGTTTCCATCTCCTCTGTTTCCATTATGACCAGCTCTTTTATCGACGACGCCCTTCTCATAGTTCCCAACCAGCAGCTCCTGGTTAATATCGTTTCCCGGCGCGTTCGCCAGCTCACCTCCGGCCATCGGCCCTTGGTCGAGACCGGGCCTCGGATGGGATTCTCCGACATTGCCTTGAAAGAAATCGCGGAGGGGAAGATCAGTTTCGAACTGGCCCCGTTGCCCGAAAATAATCCGGCGCTCTAATTCTCGGGTGCTTCAAGTGAAGCGCTTTTAAATTCGCGCAAGGCGGATTGGCTCAATGGAAAGGGGCCGCTCTTAATTATGGATATCGCAGTTAACCGCAAGGCGCTGCATACGTATCTCGTTCTCGATCGGCTCGAGGCAGGGATAGAGCTCAAGGGGACCGAGGTAAAATCCATCCGCGACGGGCTTGCGAATATCAATAATGCATTCGCCCGGGTCGAGGGTGGGCAGATTTTCGCATACGACATCGATATCCAGCCATACGCCCGGGCCGGGGACTACTTTCAGCATGTATCCAAAACAGCCCGGCGGCTTCTCTTGCACCGGCAGGAAATCGACCGGCTTTCAAGCCTGAGCCAGGTCAAAGGTCACACGCTCGTGGTCTTGCGGCTCTATTGGAAAGGATCGCGGGTAAAAGTGGAGCTCGGGGTGGCCAAGGGGAAGGAACATGGCGACCAACGGGCAGTCCTTAAGGAGCGTGTCACCAAGCGCGAGATGGACCGCGAAAAAGCCAATTACAACCGCCGCAAGGGGTGACCGCGAATCGCGAACCCGAAGGGATCAAGGAGATGGGCCGCCGCCGGCCCAAGTTCATAGCTTTCCGCAGGCATCGGAGTTTTTTAACCACGGATAGCAGGATGAACGCGGATAAACGCGGATAAAGAGCAAGAATCGTGGCAGCGACGTCCCGTCGCTTTTCGGTTCTCTGCGGGAAGGTCTGGTTCGGTAGATCCCCCATCCGCGCCACCGACCGCTCGATTTGAAACCATCCTCCCTCAAGCTCTCAAGCCACCACAGTTTGTCTGTCCCCTTTGTCCCGGTCCCCTTTGTCCCGGTTTAGCGCCTTCCGGGGTTTGTAGTTCCGGCTTCAGCCCAATGCCTTTAAGGATTCGAAAACAAATAGCTAAGCAAAACCCGCATGGTCCGGTGCTGGTGTCGCTCCTGGTGATGCTGGCGCTGGCGGTGGGATTGCGAACCCGGCAGGAGCGGCTGCGCAACCAGCGGGCGGCGCTGTCGAT
>JAYUPM010000280.1:0-3814 GCA_043760145.1 Spartobacteria bacterium | reverse complement strand
GTTTCCAAAGCTCCTCGGCTTCGCTTACGAGCCGGTTGCAGAGCATGGTTTGTTTGCGCACGAGGTCGTCCACGAGCGGGCGGAACTTGTCGAATTGATGAGTGGAAACCGTGGCTGGCCCGCTGATGATCAACGGGGTCCGGGCTTCGTCGATGAGGATCGAGTCCACCTCATCGACAATCGCAAAGTGATAGCCGCGCTGGACTTGCTGTTCGCGCGAGGTGGCCATCCCGTTGTCGCGCAAATAATCAAACCCGAACTCCGAGTTCATCCCGTAAGTGATGTCGCACGCATATTCCTGGCGGCGCACATCCGGGGTCTGGTCATGTTGCAGAATCCCGGTGGTCAGGCCAAGAAAGCTGTAAATTTGCCCCATCCATTCCGCATCGCGGCGGGCAAGGTAATCGTTGGTGGTGACCAGATGCGCACCGCGACCCGTGAGGGCATTGAGGTAAAGGGGAAGAGTCGCGACGAGCGTTTTGCCTTCGCCCGTGGCCATCTCCGAGATCATCCCGCGATGGAGGCAAATCCCGCCAATGAGCTGGACGTCAAAGTGGATCATAGCCCAACTCGCCGGCTGATCGCAGACGGTGAAGGCTTGCTGGCGCTGGGTCAGGCGACGGGCCGTATTCTTAACGGCGGCAAATGCCTCAGGGAGAATCTCCTCAAGGCGCTGCTCGGCGGCGGCTTCATCCAGCTTGGCCAGTTCGTCTTTCCACTGGAATGTCTTGGCCCGGAGCGCGTCGTCGCTGAGTTCCTGGAACTCGATTTCGAGGGCGTTGATACGCTCCACGATTGGCCGCATGTTTTTCACCATGCGGGTGTTTTTTGAGCCGAGAACCTTCTTTATTAACCAATTAATCATTTGAGCGGGCGAAAGATGTAAGGCGGGAGGCCAAGCCGTGCAAGCCGTGGAATTATTCGGCGATTGCCGTCAATTCGATTTCCACCTGCGCCCCGCGGGGCAGGGCGCTTACTTGCACCGTCGATCGGGCCGGGAATGGCTCCGAAAAGTAGCTGGCATAGACCGTGTTCACGGCGGCAAAATCGCCCAGGTTGGTGAGAAAAATCGTGGTCTTGACCACATCCCGGAATTCCATGCCGCTGGCCGCCAGGACCGCACGGAGGTTTTCCATGACCCGGGTGGCCTGGTCGCCCACAGGGCCGGTCACCAGTTCGCCCGTGGCTGGATCCAGCGGGATTTGCCCCGCGCTAAAAAGCATTTTGCCGACGACGATCCCTTGGGAATACGGGCCGATCGCTGCGGGAGCTTGGGTTGTGGCGATTGTCTTTTTCATAAACGGGGCCGAAACCTACCAAGTGACATTGAGGTGTCAACGCGTGGCATGGGGAAAGGATGAAGGATGAAGGATGAATTATGAATTATGTGACTCGACAAGGCTTGGTTTCGGTTGATCCCAAAACAGGGGCGCATCGCTTTTCTCGCCGATGGAAAACTGATCGTGCTCGGGGAATCCGGACTGCTGGGACTTTTTAAACCCAACCCCTCGAAGTTGGAGGAGCTCGGCCGCTGGCAAGTGCCCAAACTGACTTATCCATGCTGGGCCGGCCCAGTTTTGGCCAATAAATGACTCTATCTCCGAAGCGAGGAATGGCTGGTCTGTTACGAGTTGGGGGGAAAGGACTAAAGGGATAAAGGGATAAAGCGCGAAGGGACCGCCGATTTAGTCGAAAGGAAAACCGGCCCCATCCCCCGTAAGAACTCACCGCGAGACGCAAGGCTTTTTTAACCGCGGATTACGCGGATTTTCGCGGATGAAGAACCGGAGTTTTCGAACCGCTAATGAACGCTAATGGGGAGAAGAAGAGTGGCAGAGGCGTCTCGCCTCTTTTCTTCGGCAGTGGCACGCGGGTTCCCCCCTCCTGATTAGCGTTTATTAGCGGTTCAAAAGCCTTTCTTCCCCCTCAGAAAATCTACGGTAATCTGCAGGCATCTGTGTAATCTGCGTTCCCATGAGCGACGTCCGTAAAAGACGCGAATGAAGACTGTTATTCCGGCGATTGAGCGAACTGCTGCCCGCCCCACGTCCCCGTTTTTTGACAGCACGAACCCAATGATCACGAATGCCACACACGCCTGCGCCAATGGTCTCGGATCTTGATACTCATTAGACTGCTCGCCGCTATGTGCATGGTTGCTTACCTCGGTTCACGTTCGCCACTGCCACTGATTCCGTGGCAGCAGGATGCTCCGGCTTTCAATGTTACAGAGTTGACCGAGCACGAGCAGTCGATTTGTCGTCATCTTGCGCTGCCGAACGTTCGTCAGGCAGGCAGCCACACGAGTTGCGGCTGTGGGTTCAACGAAGGCCGTGAACATCCCGAGGTTTATGAAAATCCAGCGGCGGAGCGAGCCGACGCTTTGGAATCGTCGTCACGGCTTTCGCGCTACGTTCGCGAGCATCGAGTAGAGCAGATTTACAGTTGTTGGTCTGGCGATGAGGGCGAGCTGAAGGAGTTCGAACGCCACATTACCCCCGCCGCCTTGGTATCCGTGGATTTCTTTTTTCGCGAGAGAGAGTTACTGATCATCGACCATGACGCAGCCAACACGCACTTCGCGAGCCGAGGCTGTTATGGACTATGACGATGTTGCCAACCGCCCCGGACGATTGCCTCATCTCGCGCCCGCCGAGATTACCGGTTTTCTCGACTGGTTGGTTTCCGTCTCCACCCAACACAAAGTCCATTTCCTTTGGCGACCGTTACTGCGCGACCCGAAGGACGACATGGTGCTGGAGGCGGCTGTCGCTGCCAATTCCGATTATCTCGTCACGTTCAACACTTCCGATTTCGAGGGCGCGTCTTCATTGGGTGTTCGCGTCATCACGCCGCCACAACTTCTCGCCTTAATCCCATCCACACCACCATGAGCACACTGAGCATTCGACTTCCCAACTCCATTCACCAGCACGCCAAGCGCTTGGCGCGCGACGAGGGTATTTCCGTCAATCAACTCGTCAGCAGCGCGCTTGCCGAGAAGCTTTCCCGCTCGATGCGGAGCGCTATTTGAGTGAGCGCGCCGAACGTGGTAAGGCGGTCGATATCGACGCCATCCTCGCGAAGATTCCGGCGGTCGCACCCGAGCCACACGATCGAATTCCGAATGACCGGAAGGGCGCCTGAAGTGAATCTGCGGTAATCGGCGGGCATCCGAGTTATATGCCGTTCCCTGAGTGACAACATTGACACAATGAGAGCTCCGATTAAGACCAACTCGTTTGGCGCACTTAAATGGATCAACCGCCACGGTGCGGCTCTTGCCGATCTTGCTGACTCAACAACTGATGTATCCCGGATCCTTTATCCTGCACGATGTGCTTGAGCAATGGAGACGCGGCGCTCCGCTTAGCGAGATCCGCCAGGCGGCCGGACGCGCCTACGCAAAGAACCAAAAGATCCCAGTCACCGCCGCCACCAATGTCTTCGCCAAATAACCGCAAAGTTTTGGAGCCGCTGACACTACCATCCCACAGGGTGGAAAAAATTGGGCGGGAGTCTTGATTCTATAAGGGGTTGCGGGTGGTTTTCACAGGAGGTCGATTGCGAGTTTTTGTCGGCAACCCCGGGAAGTGACACCTCACATTTTTTCACAGATTACGCAGATCTCCGCAGATTACCTCAGATGAAGATCGGGCAAGGCTGGCGTTCAAAACACTCGAATCCTGGTGGCGTCCGCTTCCGAGGCTTAGTGTCTGCGGTCATCTGCGAGAATCTGCGCAATCTGCGGACCCAGTGAGAGACTTCCATCAGGGGTTCAACGATGGATTTTTTGGGAACGCAGGCAGGAAAA
>JAYUPM010000279.1:0-3815 GCA_043760145.1 Spartobacteria bacterium | reverse complement strand
GCCATTACCGATGATCTCGATGCGGTCGGCAACACGATGAAGGCCGTCACCAAAGGGTATGCCGTTGCCTCTGCAGGTCTTGCTGCGCTTGTCTTATTCGGTTCCTATGCGGCGGATCTCAAGGCGCATCTCTTCGAGAAATGGCACGCACTTAATGCGACCGCCGATGCCGCGGCCATAGCGCTTCAGCACGAATCCATCGAGAAACTCCTCACCTTTTCATTGAGTGATCCTCGTGTCCTCATCGGTCTGTTCATTGGCGGATTGCTCCCATTCATGTTTGCCGCCTTTAGCATGGACGCCGTCGGCAAGGCTGCAGGCGCTGTTGTCAACGAGGTCCGCCGGCAATTGAAGGAAAAGCCCGGAATCCTCCGGGGCGAAGACAAGCCCGATTACGGTGTCTGCGTCGATATTGTGACGAAGGCCGCATTGCGTGAGATGATTTTGCCGGCGCTCCTGCCGGTGCTGGTTGTGGTGCTCGTGGCCTGCATTCCCGGCTTGGGCATGGTGGTGCTTGGAGGCGTGCTAGTCGGGACGATCGTGACCGGTCTGTTTGTGGCGATCTCGATGACCTCAAGCGGCGGGGCATGGGACAACGCCAAGAAGTTCATCGAGGAAGGTAATCATGGCGGCAAAGGTTCGCCTTCCCACCAGGCAGCAGTGACTGGCGATACCGTGGGCGATCCTTACAAGGACACATCCGGCCCGGCGATTAATCCGATGATCAAGGTCGTCAACATCGTCGCGATCCTAATCATCCCGTTCTTCTTCTAGGGAACCGCTGATCTGATCGGACGGAAGGCATTATTAACCGCGAATGAACGCGAATGAACGCGAATGCCGGACGGAATCAACACAGCTGGAAAATGGCGGTTCCGGACCCCGTCTCTTAATTCGCGTCCATTCGCGTCCATTCGCGGTTTCTTTTTCCTGCATGATTAGCGGTCCCGTTTGCGCGTTATGAAAGCTCTTTTCCTCACCAACGAGTTTCCTCCCACGATCTACGGCGGGGCTGGTGTGCATGTCGATTATCTGAGCCGGGAACTCTCCAAGCTGATGGAGATCGAGGCGCGTTGTTATGGGAAAGAGATGCGCGAACCACGGCTCGATACGCCGAGTCTGAAAGCGATGGGGTTCGGACTGGATGCATCCGCTTACACTGCACCCGCATCGTTGCACTCGGTCTTCGGGGCGGTGCAACGTTGCCTCGACTGGAACTCCACGGCGATTGATGCCGACCTCGTTCATCTCCATACTTGGTATGCTCATTTTGGCGGGATCCTCGCGAAGCTCAATTATGGGATTCCAATGGTGCTAACCGTCCATTCCCTGGAGCCGTTGCGTCCGTGGAAACGGGAGCAACTCGGAGGTGGATACGACTTTTCGTGCTGGGTTGAGAAGACCGCCATCGAAATGGCAGATGCCGTGATCGCGGTTTCGAGTGAAACCAAAACCGATATCTTGCGGCTCTTCGATGTGGACGAGGAAAAGGTGCATGTCATCTACAACGGGATCGATTTGGAGGAGTATCAGCCGGTTACGACGACCGAGGCGCTCACCCGATATGGGATTGATCCGGCGATTCCGTTTATCCTCTTTGTGGGCCGGATCACGCGCCAGAAGGGGATCGTGCATTTGGTTAACGCGATCAAATACATGGAGCCCGGCTTCCAAATCGTGCTTTGTGCGGGGGCGCCGGACACGCCGACGATAGCGCAGGAGATGAAACAAGCGGTGGAGATCGCGCGTGGGCAGCGTGCCAACATTATTTGGATCGAGGAGATGGTGAACAAGGCGACGGTTTACGAACTTTACTCGCACGCGGCGGTGTTCTGCTGCCCATCTATCTACGAGCCATTTGGGATTATTAATTTGGAGGCGATGGCGTGCGAAACCCCGGTCGTTGCGAGCGCCGTGGGTGGAATCAAAGAGGTGGTGCTCCCGGGCGAGACCGGTTACCTGGTGCCCCTGGCGCAGATGACAGAGAGCCCGTTTGAGCCGATCCATCCGGACCAATTTTCGCGCGATCTGGCGGCACGCATCAATGAGCTGATGGGCAATCCTGAGCTGCGCGAAAAGATGGGCAAAGCGGGCCGGCAGCGGGCGATTGAGAAATTTTCATGGAAGGCCATTGCCCAGCAAACCCATGCGCTGTATCAGTCGCTGGTCTAGAATCCATGTTTGTCGATCACATCAAAATTCACGCCAAGGCTGGCGACGGCGGACGCGGGAGTGTCAGCTTCCGCCGCGAATCGTTTGTTCCAAGAGGCGGGCCCGATGGCGGCGACGGCGGCCGGGGCGGCAGCATTATTTTTCGGGCCGATACTCACGTCGATAGCCTGACTCCTTTCTTTTACGAGCCGATTGTCAAAGCCAGGAATGGCGATCACGGCACTGGACGGCAATGCTCCGGAAAATCGGCCCTGGACAAGATCGTCCCGGTCCCTGTCGGCACCATCATCTACCGGGTGCCGTTTATCCCGAAAGAGGAAGGGCTTGAAGCTTCCGTTGCCTATGGGAGCACCGCGACTTTTGTCGATCTCTCCCGGTCTCCTGAGGATGAGGAAAAAGTAGCAGATCAAAAAGGAGCGGTTCCGATCGATCTCTCGGAGTTGGAAATCGTGGCTGATCTGACTGAGCTGGGCCAGGAAGTGGTTCTTTGCAAAGGCGGCAAAGGCGGACTGGGCAACGTCCACTTCAAAAGCTCCCGCAACCGGGTCCCGACTCAATACACTGAGGGTGTGGAAGGTGAAGAGGGCGATTTCTATCTCGAACTGCGCAAGATCGCCGATGCCGGATTAGTCGGCTATCCGAACGCCGGCAAGTCCACGGTCCTGACACGGATCTCCGCGGCGCATCCCAAGATTGCGCCGTATCCATTTACCACATTGACCCCGCATATCGGGGTTGTGGATCTGCCGGGGTTTCGCCGGGTGACAGTGGCCGATATCCCGGGCCTGATTGAGGGGGCGCATGCGAATGTTGGGTTGGGGCACGAGTTCCTGCGGCATATTGTCCGGTGCAAGCTCCTGGTGTTTGTCCTCGATATGGCAGGAAGCGAAGGGCGCGAGCCGATCGAGGATTTGCAGAAATTGCGGAAGGAACTGGATCTGCACGATCCGCTTCTAAGTGAACGTCCATGGGTGGTGGTGGCCAACAAGATGGATCTGCCGGAAGCCGAGGAGAAACTAGCGCATTTCCGGGGTCGTTACAAAAAGCTGGAGGTTATTCCGATCAGCGCGGAGCGCGGGGACGGCATAGATTTGTTAAAGCAACGTCTTGGGCAGTTGATTGAGGAGCTCTCCCCGCCGCCCCCGCCCCCGCCGCCAGCGCCGCCCGAGGAACCCGAGGCGGAATAGGTCTTATAAGACTTATAAGACCTATATCACCCCTTGATATCGAAGCGGTAAATTTTTCACCGGTATCAAAGCCCTGGCAAATCCAGCCAGGGCCGTCGCTGTAACCAAACTGCTC
Source organism: Spartobacteria bacterium (assembly GCA_043760145.1). Taxonomy (GTDB): domain Bacteria; phylum Verrucomicrobiota; class Verrucomicrobiia; order Chthoniobacterales; family Chthoniobacteraceae; genus CAIURC01. The sequence goes on along the minus strand of JAYUPM010000279.1, from coordinate 341 downwards.
GTTGGGAAGGCGCAAAAAACCTGCCCTCGACAAGGACGCCGAAGTTGCGAGAAATTCGCCGGCTCATGGCCAATCCTGACGACTCGTTTCCCGCAAAGCCTGTTGTCGCCAGTTATTGCACGACATTTCTGAAGCCAGAGATGCGTCATATCTACCGTCAGGTGACCGGGTTACAGCGATATCAGACTTATGTTTTGACCCGCGAACGCACCTGCGAAGATCAGTTCCCCTTTGAAGAAATCGAATTGATCCCGCGGGCCCGGAAAAATTTTCTGAAACGGTTCTGGCTCAAATATGTGATGGGGAAGCCCCCGGTTTATTACCGCGGGGAACTGCAGGTC
>JAYUPM010000278.1:0-3821 GCA_043760145.1 Spartobacteria bacterium | reverse complement strand
GATGGACGCCGGGTTTGTATTCGATCGGAGCCGGGGCGAAGTGCTTCAGGAGTTCTGCGAAAGAGAGGGAAGGATTCGCGACCCGAATGGCGATCGGCGTGATCGGTTCGTTAAAATCAAGCGGGACGAGGGCGGCGGTCGCGTGGCAGCTCCTTAGGGCAGGCAAATACTTGGCGTTGCCGAAAAAAGTGACATCCCCCTCGGATGCCTCCGAGATGGCGGTTGCGCCGGTGATCTGGGGCGAATGAGCTGGGGGTGAAACAAACTGGCCGCCAACGAGGGCGGCCAGTTCTTGAACCGTAATTTCCACGGGGAAAAAGGCTTACTTCTTTTTCAACGCTGGAGGGGCGGTCTCAGCCTTGTCTGGAGCAACAGCCTCCGGCTTGGCCGGGGCGGCGGCTTCCTTGCCTTTGCCCTTGGCTAGAGCCGCGATCACGTTACTGGTAAAATCGAACTCTTCCTTCGAGTAAAGAACGGTGGGAACGCCATTGAAACTCAAGCCGGATTTATCAAAAACCAAATGGAAATTCTCCGTCTTGGCGATCTCAGCGACCACTTTATTGATCTCCCCGAGGATCGAGGCGCGACCTTCACCAGTCATTTGCTTAAGGTCATTCTCCTTCTTGCGCTGGAGTTCAGTGATCTCCTGCTGCATCGCCTTGAGTTCGCCCACCTTCTCATCCCGCGCCTTGGACTTGGCATCCTTGTTCTCCTTGCTCAATTCCGGCTTCTCGATGTCGTCGTTGAGCTTCTTCACCTCAGCCACGCTCTTGTTGTAAGATTCCATCCGGCCATCGAGATCCTTCCGCGCCGCGTCCCGAAAGTCATTGATCTTCTTCTCTGCGTCCTTGGTCTTGGGGTGGCTTTGGAAAACTTTATTCATATCCACCGTCCCAATTTTAAGGGCTTGGGCGGAAGCAGTGGAACCGCCCATGGCGAGGCCGATTGCGAGAAGGGTGGAAAGGAATGGGATGTAGTTTTTCATTATATTAGGAAATAGGGAACTGGAGCCGGCTTCTGACCGCCCGGGGGTGGCATTGTTCAAAATTGATAGCCAATGTTGAAGTTAAACTTCCCGCCTGAATCGTTGAAGCGATCCGATGTAATCGGGACGCCGTAATCGATCCGAATCGGGCCGATCGGTAGATCCAGCCGCAGCCCGATCCCGATATCGCTATTGAATCCGCTCCCGAAATCGTAGCTATCGGAACTCACCGCGCCGACGTCATAGAAAACCGCGCCGCGCACCTTTTCAACGACAGGGAAAGTGTATTCGATCGTTGCCCGGACCAGGCTCTGGCCGCCGAGCGGTTCGCCATCTTCGTCCTTCGGTCCCACATCGCGGAATTTGAATCCCCGCAAGTTGTTGGCGCCGCCCAGGTAAAGCCGGTCAAAGATCGGCACCCGGTCGCCCCCGCCCCATGTGGAGACATTGGCCACCTCGGCATTGAGGGTCAGGATCGTGTCCCACGGGAGATTGAAGTATTTGGAACCTTCGAGGGAGAACCCGTAAATCTGGGTATCGCCGCCCAAGGGACCGCCGGCGACGTAAGTTTGAAAGTCGATACGCTCGCCTTTGCGGGTGAGGAAAACGGAGTCCCGTGTATCGTAGGTGATTCCTGCGGAGATCTGGCTTTTAAGGCGGTCGCCTTCCTCGTCATGAATTTGCTGGGAGGCATCTTCATCCACGTCATGAATGCCGACATTTTCGAGCCGATAACCAACGCGGACGAACGTGAACTGATTGAGTGCCTTGCGCGAATTGAGATCGAACCCATACCGGCGTTCGCTGTATACCGAACTCACAAACGACGCGTCCCGGTAAAATAACTCGCCCCCAAGCGAGATCTTGTAATCGAGAAAATACGGCTCCGTCAGCGATAACACAAAATCCTGACGCCGGGTGCCGTATTGGGCGCGCATCCGGAATTTTTGGCCGCCCCCGGTGAAATGAGGCCAGTTCAAAACATCGAAGTTACTTTGGGTGATCTCGGCAAACCCGAGCAAACTGTCAATCGAACTAAAGCCTGCGCCGAAGTTCAATGAACCGGTCCGCTTTTCTTCCACAGTAATGTTGAGGTCTTTTCGTCCGGGAACCAGGGTATCGCCGGGATACGCCTCGACCTTGGAAAAGTAATTCAAATTCTGGAGGCGCTGTTTGCTGGCGTCCACGCGGACCGTATTAAAAACATCCCCGGGTGCCACTGCGATTTCGCGGCGAATCACCTTATCCTTGGTGCGGGTATTGCCCGAAATATGGATGAGCTCAAGGTAACTCTGGACCCCTTCCTCGAGCCGGAACGCCACATCAATGATCCCTTTCCCGCCGGGGCTCGTATCGGCACCGGCCTGGAAATCAATGTAGCCGCGCGAACCGTATTGATCCTGGATCGAGCGGATATCCGTGCGAACGGCCTGGGGCGAATAGATGGCGCCGGGCTTGATCTTCAGGTTGCGCGTAATCTCTTCCTCGCTCAACACCTGGCCTCCCGAGTAACTCACCTTGCCAACGTGATATTCAATCCCTTCGCGAATGTAAAAAGTCACATCCGCCTTTCCATCGAAGCGTTCCACTTTCGGCGGCGCAACTTCCACATCGAGATAGCCGCGCCCCTGGTAAAATTCACGCACCGCAATCGCATCCTGGTCGAGGGCCTCGCTATTGAGCCGCCCGGCTTTGGTAAGAAAACTCAACATCCCCTTGGGCTTGGACTTGACGATCTTCCGCAAGTCGCGCGCTTTCACACTGGTATTGCCCTCGAACTTCACCGACCGGATCGACACGCGCTGGCCTTCATTGACCTCGAATATGACCCGGGCTGTCCCAAGCCGCTCGTTGACATCAATATTGGATCGGACATCGACCTCCGTGAATCCTTTGCCTGCGTAGTAATCGAGGATTTTCTGGCGATCAACCTCCACCGTCGCTTCATTGAGCGCATCCCCCGGCTTGGAACTGATCTCTTTGCGGACCCGCCCCTCTTTCAATTTCGTTACCCCGTTAACCAGCACCTCACTCACCTGCGACTTCGCCTGCACCACCACGATCACTTTTACCCCGCCAGGTTGCGGCTCCCCAAAGATCCGCACATTGGTGATGTTCCCCGTCGCGTAAAGATTGCGGATATCGTCCTCCACCGTGCGCTCGTCATACGGCTTGCCGATCTGCGTCTGCATATTGGCGAGGATTTTTTCGCGGGAAATGCTCGAGGATCCGGCGTATTGGACGTCAATCGATTTCACAATGAGAACGGTCGCTTGCTGGGCGAGCGCCTCGATGGAAACCAGGAAGGCCGCCATCAGAATGGCTAGCGCCGGATACAAGGTGCGATAATTCATGGGCAATATGGGACGTTCAGATTTCTCCCGCCCCCAAGGAACCCCAGAGCACCGTTTGGGCGGAAAGGTCGCGGATTAGAGAGCTTGAGGCCGGATGCGTCAAGCAGGGTTTTGCCCCCCGCCGACCCCGACTTGGAACCACAGATGGCTCAGATTTTCACAGATAAAAAACCAAACGGGGGGCCTGATCCCGCATTCTCTCCATCCGCGAAAATCCGTGCTATCCGCGGTTCAAAATTCCGGAACTGCAAAGAGATTTAACCACGGATAGCGCGGATTATCGCGGATGGGGAAGACTTGCCGAACCACTCCCTCCCGTCTTGTTCTTTATCCGCGTCAATCCGCGATATCTGCGGTTCAAATTCCGGAACTGCAAAGAGATTTAACCACGGATAGCGCGGATTATCGCGGATGGGGAAACCTGCCGAACCACTCCCTCCCGTCTTGCTCTTTATCCGCGTCAATCCGTGCTATCCGCGGTT
>JAYUPM010000277.1:0-3824 GCA_043760145.1 Spartobacteria bacterium | reverse complement strand
ATACAGGTAAAATACCGCTGATTTAAAAAGGTGCTAGGCCAAGCGGGAAAAATTGGATTGAGCCTTCTTCAGGGCCAAGAAATGCGCGATGGGGGGTTCGAACCCCCGACCCCTACCGTGTCAAGGTAATGCTCTACCACTGAGCTAACCGCGCGTGGATCTCTTGCCACTTTCGCTTCCGCGAATGAGTGGGCGTGCAAACTAGCCGCGTGACCCCGGTTGACAAGCCCATTTTCTGGCCGACCGGCGGGGAGCGCGCCCCCTCTGTCAATGGGTCGGGGTTCGGATCTTTGCTTGCGCATGCGCATGGAGCGGGTTTACGTAGCCAGCGTAAGCGACACACCGATTGCACTCTTGAGCCTATGGAATACGCAGCCATGAATATTTCCCAGAAAGAATGGGACGCAGTTTCTGACCTGATTGAGGATGTCCAGAATGATCAGGAGCGGGATGAGTTCATAAAAAGCTTTGTCGAATGGCGATTTGCAGTCCGCAAATTTCGAACCGTTGAAACCAATCGGATGATCCTTTCAGAGCCGAACGAGACCGATTTTAGGTGCCGCGCAATCTGTCTCCATTCGCTGTTGGCGATGGGAGAAGCCCTCGTTTTATGGTCGCACGACTTTCGCGCCGGAGCCTTCATTGCCATCAGGATTACCCATGAGGACATTGCGGCTTGCGTGGAGGAACTCCAACAGAGTCTGCGTGAGTGGCACAACGGATTCACCGCCGCCGAATCTCAGGCTGCACAATCGGTGATTTTTGGTGGCCAGGCCTAAATACATCGACGCCCTCCACGAGGCTAAATACGAACTGCGATTTAGCTCTGAGCAGGGTAAAGCGGAGCGACTTCAGCGCTACAACGAGGCGCTTGCCAATGCGGCCCGTGAATGCGGATTCCCCGGTCCACAGGTTGAACGCGCCGTGGCGGCGGATTTCGTCACTTGGATGAAGCAGGAAAAACTTTCAAAGCCCTCCCAGAAATAACGGCGCTTTCAAATAGGCCCGATCGACGGGATTCCCATCGTCATTCGTCTTTCTGGTTTCGTCATTTCTGCGCCGTCCGGGCCCATGCGTCCTTGAGCGAGATGGTCCGGTTGAAAACATTGGTGGACTCCATGCAGAAATATCCCAGGCGCTCAAACTGATATCGCGCTTCCGCAGTGGCGTCCTTGAGTGATGGCTCAAGCCTGGCCTCAATAATCTCCAGCGAGTGCGGGTTGAGGCACTCCTTGAAATCGGCGCCGCCGGCTTCGGGATCGGCCTTGGTAAAGAGCCGGTCATACAGACGGACTTCCGCCGCGATGGCGTGCGCCGCACTTACCCAATGGATGGTTCCTTTCACTTTGCGCGAGGAAGTGGCGCCGCCCGTCTTGGAATCAAGGTCGGCGGTGCAACGGATTTCAACGATCGCTCCGGCGGCATCCTTGATCAGTTCCTCGCACTTGATGATGTATGCATACTTGAGGCGGACTTCGCCTCCTGGACGGAGCCGGAAATATTTTGGAGTCGGCACTTCAAGGAAATCGTCCTGCTCGATGTAGAGTTCGCGCGAAAAGGGGATCTTGCGGGTGCCGGTGGCGGGATCCTCGGGATTATTAACGGCATCGAGTTCTTCAAAATGATTTTCGGGCAGGTTGATGATGATCACCTTGATGGGACGCAGCACTGCAAGGCGGCGAAGGGCTTTCTTGTTGAGATCGCCGCGAATGGCGTGTTCAAGGACCGCCACATCGGTCTGCCCGTTGTATTTGGTGACGCCAATATGATAGGCAAAATTGCGCAGTGATTCGGGAAGGACCCCGCGCCTGCGCATCCCGCAGATGGTCGGCATCCGCGGATCATCCCATCCGGTGACGAGTCCTTCCTTAACGAGCTGCATGAGCTTGCGTTTGCTCATGACGGTGTAACTCAGATTGAGCCGGGCAAATTCGTATTGGTGCGGCCGGGGCTGGCGCACCGGGAGGCTGTCCAGGATCCAATCGTAGAGCGGCCGATGCACTTCGAATTCCAGTGTGCAGATCGAGTGCGAGATCCCTTCAATCGAGTCGCTCAGGCAATGCGCGAAATCGTACATCGGATAAATGCACCACGCGGTTCCGGTGTGGTGATGTTCCGTATGCCGGATCCGATACAGGAGCGGGTCGCGCATCCAGACATTGGCGGCGCTCATGTCAATTTTTGCCCGCAGTGTCCGGGTGCCATTGGGGAATTCGCCCGCTTTCATCCGCGCAAAAAGGTCGAGGCTTTCCTCGATGGACCGATCGCGGAATGGGCTCGGGATTCCGACTTTATCGGGGGCGCCCCGGAATTTATCGGTATCTTCTGGGGACAAATCGCAGATGTAAGCTTTGCCGACTTTGATCAGGAGAACGGCGAAATCGTAAATCTGCTGAAAGTAATCACTGGCGTAGAAGGGCTCGGTTGTGGCGGCCTCGGCTGGAGCGGGGTTGCCGCTGGTGGCGCCAACGGGTTTGAAGCGCAGGACATCATCGGCCCAGCCGCGGATGAGCCATTTCACATCGGTGATGATCGAGTCCACGTATTCCACCTCTTCCTTGGTGGGATTCGTGTCATCCATGCGCAGGTTGCAGGTCCCGCCGAATTCCCGGGCGATGCCGAAATTCAGGCAGATCGATTTGGCATGACCGATGTGGAGATAGCCGTTGGGCTCGGGCGGGAACCGGGTCGCGACTTGCTTGCAGGCGCCACTGGCCACGTCGGCGGCGACAATATCGCGGATGAAATCAGATGGATGGACGTCAGGAATCTCGGTGCTCATGGAAAAAGAAGCCGAGTTCTTACCCGCAGCTGGGGAGAGAGGGAACAGGGAACTTTCCGCGAAGCCGCTTCTGGGTGAGCGGTTCCCTAGGTCGCCTCGATTGTGGAACCCGGGACGAAAACATCCTTCGTTTGCGGGGGTGGGAGAGGATCGCCGAGTCGTTCACTCAAGGTGTCAACAAGGGCGGCCACGATCGTGCTCTGGGTCCGGTTGAAGAGGAATTGGTATTTAGCTTTTTTTGCCAAGCTATAAATCACCAAGTTTTCTGTGAGGAACTTCGGTTCGTGGGCGACTTTAAATGTGGCCAATTCCAACGGAAAAACCGACCGCCCCCAACGGCCTTTTGCAATGAACCAGATCGTGTCACGGTCATCGGGTGTTGCCACCAGATAACCAAATCGGTTGCCCGGCAGACCCCCGGAAGAACTGCTGATACAGTGTGCCGCCCAGAGGATGCTTTCGGCCTGGGGATGGGCCCTGTGGAAGCGCAGATGGAGATCGGCCGGCAGTGTGTTTGTCAAGGGCGGGCCTGTCTCTGTCCGGGCCGGGAAACCCAATTTTTTCCAGATCAACCAGAGATGCACCTTGATTGCGCGAAGAAGTTTCGGGGCGAAGTAACAGATCAACATCAGGAGGATCGAGAAGACAATAAGAGCCAGGACCGGGTCGCGCCAAATCAACGCCAGTCCGCCGAGCACCACGACATCTTCGGCGACACTTAGGGCGATGTTGGAGAACGGTTCAGGCGAGTGATTCACCACCAGCCGCGTGCCAGACTTGAACCCGTGCACCAGCATCGTCGCGCTCCCGGCAAGCAGCGCAATGATCACGTCGTAGACCGGGTCGGGTGTGCCAAGAACTCGGATCGCCAGGAATGCCCCGCCGACCGGCTTGATAAAGGTGTGGACTGCATCCCAGAGCGAATCGACCCATGGAACTTTATCCGCAAAGAATTGAAGCAGATACATCACCCCGGAAACGACGAGGATCGCCGGATGCGCAAGGATGGCCAACTCGGGATGGGTCTGGCTCACGTCAATCC
>JAYUPM010000276.1:0-3824 GCA_043760145.1 Spartobacteria bacterium | reverse complement strand
AAAGCTTGCCGTAATCCAGTCCCGGCCAAATAGAAAAGAACTCACCGCCTGCGGCCACGGAATCGGGAGATCATTACGCCAGGCCTTCATCTGCGCTTCGATCGTGGGAAAAGTGGCCATGAGCGCCCGGGCTTTTTGATGGAACCTGCCCAGTTCTTTCTTCCACTGATCCTCCAGTGGAAGCGCGCCGCCCAGGGCAAGTGCCGCCTCAAGCTTCTGGGTGAACTCTCCGTTGGCTTCGACATACGCGGGAAAAGTGCCGCGCAAGACCATTACCTCGGCCGCAAAATCCACCGGCACAACAACAACAGCCTCAGCTTCCTCCGTTTTCCGGGCCCGGAGCAACATCGACTTCTGCTCAAGGCCATCGCGGTAAATTTGCTCTTTCTGCTTAATCTCGGATGCAGCGTCGGTGAGATCTGAACCGAGGCTGCGAACGTCATCCACAGCATCGCTAAAACTCGTGGCAAAAACGTCGTAGTCCGCCAAAGCGGCATTGGCATCCTCTATCGATTTACCCTGGGCCAGGTGCGCGTTGAACTGGTTCATCCGAAGCACATTCAAGCTGCGCGTAAGCGCCGTATGCGCTTCGACCTGGCGCTTGACGAAGTCCACATACTCCAAGCCGGCCTGCCGATAGACCCGAAGATTATTGAGGTTCTGCCCGAAGAATCCGGCGCCCTCCCGAAAGAGAAAAACCATGATCAACAGGAGAACCAGGATTGCGATCCCGGCGTTGCCCTGGAAGAAATACTTTACAATATCATCAGCAGTCAGGCCCAGAAAACGGAACCGATTGCGGTTGCGCAGGGCGGCGGCAAGAGCCGATTCGGCAGGCGGATTTGGCAACTCGGCAGGCATGTGGAAGGCTCAGTAACGAAAGAAGCCCGACGGTGATGACCGGCGGGCTTTTCGCAAGCACAAACCTGAGAATTACTTGATCGAAACAAAACCAATCTGGCCAGCGATTGCCTGGCCTTTTGGACTCAACGTGAAGTTCATGAACGCCTTCGCCTCCCCCTGCGGTTCTCCGTTGGTGTAGTAAAATGTCGGCCGCGAATAAGGATAAGTTTTGCCGCGAATCGTGCCGGCCGAGGGAAGGCTGCCGTCCACCGGCACCACTTTGATCCCGCTCGCCTTGATGTATGCCAGCCCGACATACCCAATTCCGTTCTTGTTCTTGCCAACTTCCGCCGCGATCTGCTCGTTCCCCGCCATCTTTTGGGCGCTCCCGGCATAATCGCGTTTCTTCATCGCGAGTTCCTTCCAGTCCGAATAAGTGCCCGATGAAGTGTTGCGCGTGTAGATCGATATCTTGCCCGGGGCCCCGCCAACAGCACTCCAGTCAGTGATATCGCCTGTAAAAATTTGCTCCACCTGTTTCCTGGTCAATGCCTTGATTGGTGAATCCCCATTAACGATGACCGCCATCCCATCATAGGCGACGATCGTGGGCTTCAGGTTCACTCCCTTGGCCGATGCGGCGGATACTTCGGTTGGTTTTGCCCGGCGGCTCGACATCCCAATTTGCGCTGTGCCATCGATGACCGCGGCAATTCCCGTCGTGGAACCTTCGGCGGCAATCTCAAAGTTTGTCCCGGCACTCTCTGCCTTGAAGGCTTCGGCGAGTTGTGGCACCAGCTTGGCACCGAGCGTGTCCGAACCTTTGATGACCAGTTTGCCTGCCTGGGCAAAGGAAGCCGTAAGTGCGAGTAAAGCGACTGCAGTAATTAGTGGATTAATTTTCATGATATGTGTTTTTGGTGATCGGAAAAAATAAGGTTTAGAACTTCATGCTCAGGTCAAGCTGCAGCACCTGGATGGCGTTGCTGTCACCGATCGCGTTGCCAGTGGTCGCTTCGCCGCCAACGAGGTCGTCGCGGAGATTCCATGCGTGCATATAGCTCACGGCCCCCACCATGAAATCGGTGAAACTGTATGCCAACCCGAGCTTGAACCCGCGCGTGTTGAGCTCTCCCAAGGCAAAATCCGAATCGTTCAAATTGGGATCCACCGCCCCGATGCCGGTCTGGCGCCAGTTGGCCAGGACCGACCAATCCCCCTTCTTCTTGTTCTCACCTAGAATGAATCCAACCAAATAAGCGTAGTCATCCTGGGCGCTGTGGTGTTTGTCGAAATCATCGGGATCAACCACTCCGTCCACAGGAGGCCGCAGCGTCACAAGGTTGTAGATGTCCTCAACCCTTTTGCGGGATTCCAGGTTGTAGGAAAAGTCCCAGTAGAACTTCGTTTTGAGCTCCCCAATTTTAAACGTCAGATCGCCGGGAAGCAGGATCAGGTTTAAATTGCGCGTCGCCCCGGAGACAACGCCATTGTCGTTGAACGCATTCTCGTTATCGACTCCGCCAACCGATCCATTGATGTATGTCAACCACGCGGGGGCAACCGTCAATTTCATCCCGTTGCTGAATTTATACGCCCCAATCAACTGGGTCTCGAAGAGGTATGCATCGGATGTGGCGTCGTTATCGAGCGATCCAGATCCCTCGGCATTGTCGTCAAAGATAAACTGCCCTGCCACCAGCGTTAACTCCCACGGACGATCCGCCTTTACTGGCGTCGACATGGTTCCATCCTTGGAATAACTCGCTTCGCCCCCGCCAATGAACATCTTGTGAAAAGCGATACTCTCACTGACTCCGGTCGGGTTGATATCCGCATCCCATACGAGATCAGTGGAATAGAATGGGTTGCTGAATTTGCCCGCCACCACGTTGAGCCAGTCATTCGGGTTCCAGCCCAGATACGCCTTGCTGATAAAGATCGGGTAATCATTGAACCCATCCTGATATGTCTGGTTGCCGCTATCGGAACTCAAACTGGTTTGCAGCTCCACTCCTCCATAAAAATTCTCGGTCATGCGAAAATCGGCGTTTAGACGGAGCCGGAACCGCCACCGGCTCCGTTGATTGCCAGATGGGCTGCGATCCTCATCGAGATTCTTGACCCCGACCCCGGCCGGATCGGCCTGGAGATCTCTGTTGTCGTATTGATACCGAAGGCGCAAATCCCCATAAAACTTCAGCTCGGTAATCGAGTTGCTGAGTTGGATTTTTCCCGCCGGGGTCGTCGAAAAATCCCGGGTCATATCCGCCCTCACCTCTTCCGCCTCTTGATCGGTTAAAATCCCCTTCTTAACCAATGCATCAACCAAGGCGCCTGCGTCCTGGGCTTGGGCAGCGGCTATCGTGAATGCAAGGACTGTCGCGATTTTTAACAATGGGATTTTAAGCATGTGTAGTTCTCTGGTTGGTTGGTTTGCGTCGGCTTTGGTTGTCGGGCGAGCGCAAAGTGAGACTCGTTTGTTACAGTCGTATGGCGATTGCGTGCCGTTCTAGCAAAGTTTCCAAAACCGACAAGGTCCATCCTCCTTTGCACTTTTGGAAAAATCCCTTGGATCCGCTCCTTGCTAACCGTAAGGAAGTCGCCATGCAAAACGATACTAGTAAACTCTGGCTCTTGGGGCCACCCTTTGCGGTCCTGCTCACCGCTTTGGTTTATTACGCTAAATTCGAGAGCGCCCGCACATGGGTGGACCACCGGTTCCCTTGGGTGAAAGCGAACGTGGGCAACCGACTGAATCCGCTGAAGGGTGGCAGTAAGAAGGCAGAGACGCCGACATCCGGTGCTGATCAGGCTGCGCCATCCCAGGGCGACCTCCCTCCGGGGACCGAGACGACACCCACGATTCCCTCGTTTATCGGAGCCGATGGCACGCTTGATCTTGGGCGCTTCGCCAATGCAAAGGCTTCGTGGCCGAAAACCGTAAGAATCAAAACGTCGATGGAGTTTCCAGCGGTTCT
>JAYUPM010000275.1:0-1597 GCA_043760145.1 Spartobacteria bacterium | reverse complement strand
TGAATGCCTGTTATTCCGAACTCGAATAGCTGGCATACGCGAGAGAACGACTCAAACCCAACCGGTCGGGCTTCACTTCCCGACTTATAACCGTCCAGGTCCAGTTTTAGCTCGACGTTCCATCGACGTGCCATCTGCTTGGCCATTGCATACTGAAAGAGTTGATTTCCCAACCCGCCCACTATTCTTTGAATTATCATAACATTAAGGCGCGCACACCTTGCCTCTCATCGCCGCATTGCAAACTTCAATTTCTAAACTGATTTCGCACCCATTGCCATCTCCTCGTAAATCCAATCGTATGTCTTTTCCAGCCCTGCAATCAGGGGCGTTCGTGGCTGCCATCCAAACACACGCTCAATCAATGTATTATCGCTATTTCGCCCATTAACTCCGCGCGGCGCATCCAGATTGTAATTTCTATGAAGCTTTATCCCGGCTATCCCTTCGACCAGATCGACTAGTTGGTTGATACTCACTTTCTCGGAACTTCCCAAATTAATCGGCTCCACAAAGTCACCGTTCATGATCATCTGTGACCCATGCAGGCAATCATCGATGAACATAAAGGAACGCGTTTGGTTGCCATCACCCCAAATCTCGATCTCGTGCCGCCCCGAGAGCTTTGCCGCAATGACCTTTCTGCAAATAGCAGCGGGCGCTTTTTCGCGGCCGCCATTCCATGTTCCTTTGGGACCGTAAACGTTGTGATACCGAGCAACACGTGTTTCCATGCCAAAATCCTCGCGGTAATGCCGGCACATGCGTTCGCTAAATAGTTTCTCCCAACCGTATCCGTCCTCCGGGGCAGCCGGGTATGCATCTTCTTCTTTTAATCCGGAGATGGATGGGTTCACCTGTTTTTCCGCTGCGTATACGCACGCCGAAGACGCATAAAAGAATCGATCAACTCCAACGCGACGAGCCGACATTAAGAGATGGGTATTTATTAAGACACTCAACATGCATAGCGCCCGGTTATTCTCGATAAATCCCATTCCACCCATGTCCGCAGCCAGGTTGTAAAGCATAACGGCTCCTTCCATCGCGGCATCACATGCATCTCTCTCCCTCAAATCGAGCACCAGATTTTCCACATCTGGAAAAACCTGATGCCACTCGTCAAATGGTTTGATATCGACCGAGCGGATCGGACCAGCACCATGGCTACGCAGCGCGGCCACGAGATGCCCGCCGATGAAACCGCCGCCCCCACAAACTACGATTATGTTATTTTTCATGATTACTTGTTATTGATTATTTTTGCAACGCTCCTCCGGGACCAAGAAAACATTGGCATATGGCAACTCCCAAAAATTAGCTGGCAGCACATCAAATCGCAGTTTGTCAGTGTCGAAACGTCGAATACAATATTTGTGACGTGCCGCGAGTTCTATCAGCATGGCTGGAGTTGCATTAAACGCGGGCCACGTGTTGGTGCCATACTCCATGATGATCGTCGGCCGCAACCGACTCAAAAGATCCGGTGCTGCCTGGAGAACATCCAGCTCGGCCCCTTCCACGTCTATCTTCATTAAATCTACCTTCGACACAGATTCCGACGTCAATACATCATCAAGCGTCCGGCCCATTACCA
>JAYUPM010000274.1:0-1599 GCA_043760145.1 Spartobacteria bacterium | reverse complement strand
CCTTGCTGCGCCGATCATCGAACGCACCCGGGTCCATTGTCTCCGGGCGCTCGCCGATGGGAAACTGAGTCGAGAGGAACTCGATGAAGTCATCCTCGTTGGCGGGGTCACACGGATGCCGCTCGTCCGGCAGCGGGTCAAAGAGTTCTTTGGACGCGAACCCAACACGACCCAGAACCCGGATGAAGCGGTGGCACTCGGGGCAACCATTCAGGCCGGGATCCTTTCCGGGGCGGTGCAGAATGTAGTTCTGCTCGATATCACCCCGCTATCGCTCGGGATCGAAACCTTTGGGGGATTGATGGGAGTGATTATCCCGCGCAACTCGACGATCCCAATCAAGGCCGGGGAAATGTTTACCAATGCGGTTGCTGGGCAACAGGCGATGCGGATCAGCGTGTTGCAAGGGGAACGCGAGATGGCCCGGGATAACTGGAAACTGGGGGAGTTCGAGCTGGCCTTTGAACCTGCTCCCAAGGGGCATGCGCGGGTCGGGGTCCAATTTGAGATCGATGCCAACGGGATACTCCATGTCCTGGCAAGAGACACAAAAAGCGGGGTGGAAAAAATTGTGGAGATGGCGAGCGCGGTGGATGTCAGTGACGAGGCGGTGGAGAAGATGCTTGAGGATTCGCTGGAGCACGCGTTTGAAGATGTGAACGAGCGGATCTTTACCGAAGCCAACCTGAAAGCCACCGAGATGCTGGCGGCCGTGAGGACTGCGCTGTCGCAGGCGGAGGACTTATTAAGTGACGACGAACGTGGCCGTATTGCGAGCTGTGTGTCAGCACTGGAGCAAGCTGTGTCTGACGGCGCCGCGCAACCGCTCAAGCGGGCCATCGCCGCCCTCGATGAAGCGACGCAAACCCTGGCCACGAAGTTGATGGAGAAAGCGATGCGTTGAGGAGCACGGAGGGGCGCGCTTCCAGCCGCCCTCTGTTTAGGGGGATCGAGGGCGGCTGGAAGCGCGCCCCTATTTGCATTCGCCCTTTCCTTGGATTGCGTTAAATACTTAACTTGCGGGCGGCATCCGATTTCTAATGGAGGGCGAACCAACACATTATCAAAAAGCACAGGAACGTCGGGTGCGTTTCCGAGCGGCATTTCGCGAGCTGCCGCGTATTGGAAAGGTGTGCTTTTACCTCACCTTGGCTTCGTTTCTCCTTCTGCCGCTCACGGGACTGTTCGGCATCTTTGGTTCGATCGTTTCCCGGTCTCCGTTCATCCCTGTAGCAAAAACTTGGGCCGCTTCAATTTCCGCTCTGACATGCGTCGTGTCATTCACGTATGTCGGCCTGCTTGAGAATCGCCAACTTCGTGCCAAGGGATTGGCTGTTCCGCCCTTGCAGAAGCAGTTTATCCCCTGGTTCATCTTTATCCTCATCGTATTCATGCTTTGGCTTATTGTGGTTTTGTCCAAACCGGAACACCGACATAATCGGCCTCATCGAGCCTCTCTAAATGCGGATGCGAACGGGTAGCCGCGCACTCATGCTTATATTTTGGCTGAGCGGTTCCTTTCCATGGTGGAGTTGGGCCCTTTGATAGTCTCCGCGCCGAAGGCGCAACCAGTCATCAGCCCAGGGCAACGCCCTGGGA
>JAYUPM010000273.1:0-3840 GCA_043760145.1 Spartobacteria bacterium | reverse complement strand
AAACGGTTCAAGCTGGTGAGGTGCAACGGCTCTTTCATCGCCGCAAATCGCGCGGCTGCCCGTGCGGAATGCACTTGGGGAACGTAGAGACTGAAGAGAAAACTGGTGTCCGGGTAAGCGTTCAATACCGCCCCTTGTTTTCGTCGAGTATTGCCCTGGCTTCCTTTTGCGGCATCACGTAATCGCCATAAATCCCGCGAAGCCGTTTCATTATATCCGGCTTTTTCGCCGTGTGCCCGTTGCGATTTGGAGCCGGGGTGAGATGGGCGATCACGCGCCCGCGCCGGGTGATTGCGATGGAATCCCCATCATCCATCCATCGGGCGAGGACGGGGAATTTGGTCCGCAAATCGCGCACGGAGGCCGTTTTCATTGTGAATCAAATATGATTCACATAAGCGGAGAGTCAAGGGTGTTGGGCTTTTTTAGCGAGCCGTGAGCGAGTCTAAATGATCAAAACAGATTTGGGACCAGGTCTCCATGGAGTCGCGTTTGGCGGCTAACTGGGGGCGATCGAGAAACTGGAGCTCGGTGATCATCGCTTCGCCTTTTTGGACGTCATCGGTTTCGAGCTCGAAGACATGGACCACCCCGAGATGGACCTTGCCGACCTCGTTGCTGTCATCATTGAGAAGAGCAACGGCGCGGTTGGTGTAAGGCGAGCCGAGACGGAGTTCTTCGTGGATCTCGCGCTGGACCCCGGCATTGTAAGCGTCGCGGTCCAGGGCGAAGAGGCCTTCATCGTGATCGTTCATGTGGCCGCCAATGCCGATCGAGCCCTTGGAGAGCAGCCGTTGTTCGCCCGCCTTTTTCCCACGGACATAATGAAGGACCCGTCCTTGATGGGTGAGTAGCACGTATGGGATGATTTGTTTGAGGCTCGGGTCGAGCTCAGCGGGGCCGCGTGCGGTAAAGAAGTTATTTGTGCGCGCCAGAAGTGCGGGGAGATAGCGTTCCACCTCAAAGTTGAGCCCTTGGAAGGAACCGAGTTCGTCCAGGAGCGCGCGCCGGACCACAAGAATCATTTCGTCTTTCATGAGCGGCGGAGCATGGAGAAAAAGCGAAAAGCGGAAAGGGAAAAGCGCCAGAATGGGGCGGATGGGACGTATGGGACGGATAAAAGCGAAAAGCGGAACAACCGCGAGTCCATAAAGTCCACTGAGTCCATTAGGTCCATTAGGTCCATCCTGTCCATCTCCCGCCCCTCGCGCAGATTCAGATTGTTTCAAAGATCAGCGCAGATATTAAGCGAGGCCCCCGGCCGCATGTTCCGGCAGAATCCGAGTCCAATTATGAATTTTATCCGATTGACAACCCTCCTCGCAGTGATGCTGGCAGGCGGGTGCAAGAAGCCGGCAGCCGATGGGCCGGTTAAACCTGTTTTGCGGATCGGCTATTTCCCGAACATCACGCATGCCCAGGCGTTGGTGGCGGCTAATTTTAAGCGCCAGGGCAAAGGGTGGTTCGAAGAGCGGCTCGGACCAGAGGTGGAAATCCAGTGGTTTCTTTACAATGCGGGTCCATCGGCGATGGAAGCGATTTTTGCGGGGTCAATTGACATGAGCTACGCCGGGCCCAATCCAGTGCTGAATTCGTATGTGAAGTCGCAAGGGGAAGAGATCCGGGTCGTCGCGGGAGCAGCGGTCGGTGGGGCTGCTTTAGTGGTGCAAGGCGAGGGAGGCTTGAGCAAACCTGAGGATTTTAAAGGAAAGAGAATCGCCACCCCGCAGCTCGGCAACACCCAGGATGTCGCGGCCCGGGCCTGGCTAGCTAAACAAGGATTCCGAATCACGCAGATTGGCGGGGACGTTTCCGTCCTGCCGACGGCCAATCCCGACCAATTATCGCTTTTCCAGAGTAGACAGATCGACGGGGCATGGACGGTGGAGCCGTGGGTGACGCGGCTGGAGCTGGAGGCGAAGGGGCGAATATTCCTTGAACAAAAAGAGGAGCTCACGACGGTGTTGGCGGCGAGCGTGCGGATTCTTCAGGAACAACCGGATCTGGTGAAAAAGTTTGTCGCCGCCCATGCCGAGCTCACGGAGTGGATCAACGCGCATCCGGCCGAAGCCAAGGAGATGTTGAGGGCAGAATTAAAGGAAGTGACCAAACGCGAGTTCCCGGCGGCCATGGCGGAGAGGGCATGGAGCCGGCTGCATTTCACGAGCGAGATTTCGCTGGAGCCATTTCAGACGCTGGTCACGGAAGCGCAAAGCGTGGGGTTTTTGAAGGGCGCAAACGACCTGAGCCGGTTGTTGGCGGTGCCGAAATAAGGTGTGATTTGAGGCTTGCCGCCGGAGGCGCAGGGGAAAACCCTTTGCGTCCCGATGGATCCCCGAACTGAATCATGAGAACCGTTGCTGAAGAGCTCCGCGAAGTTGCCCCTGCCAAGCTGTCGATCGACCGCGTTTCGAAGTGGTTTCGCGACGGCGTGGTGGAAACCCATGCGCTCGACGAAGTGAGCCTGAGCGTTGATGAGGGGGAATTTGTTTGCCTCGTCGGTCCGAGCGGGTGCGGCAAGTCCACGCTCCTCAACATGATCGCCGGCCTGGAATTCCCCGATAGCGGGGCGGTCATGACAGAGGGGAAAATGGTGACCGAGCCGGGCCGGGACCGGATGGTGATGTTCCAGGAGGCGGCGCTTTTTCCATGGCTCAACGTGATTGGGAATGTGCTCTTTGGGCTCAAGCTCAAGCCCGGCTTAAAGGATAAAGAGCGGCATGAAGTGGCGATGTATTATATCGGCCTGGTCGGGCTGGAGCGTTATGCAAACTCCAATATCCACGAGCTTTCCGGCGGGATGCGCCAGCGGGTTGCGCTCGCCCGATCCCTTGCACCCAATCCGCGGGTCCTTTTGATGGATGAACCGTTTGCGGCTCTTGATGCCATGACGCGCGAGCAGCTTTACGGCGATCTCCAGCAGATCTGGGCGGCCCGCAAGAAGACCATTGTTTTTGTGACCCACAACGTGCGGGAAGCGGCGTGTCTTGGCGACCGGGTGGTGCTTTTCTCGCCGCATCCGGGACAGATCCGGGAGGAATTCAAAATCAACCTTGAGCGGCCGCGCGACATCAACAGCCCGAGCCTGGCTGAGTATTCGAGCGAGATAACCCGGGCGCTTAAGTCCCACAAGAACGAGAGCCAGAGCAGCCAATGAAACGTTTTTTTACGGCAATCCTTTTTTTCCTGGCGCTGTTGGCGGCCTGGCATTACCTGCGCGAATACAAGGTCGGGAACAAGAGCTGGTCGCCCGTCCTATTCCCGTCGCCGTATGAGATCTGGAGTTATTTGCGCAGCGCGGCGGAGGATCGATCGCTGTTTGAGGCGCTCTGGGTGACAACCAAGCGACTTTTGACGGGATACGTGATCGGGGTTGTGGTGGGAGTTCCGCTGGGCTTGTTTACGGCCCGCTTCCAATGGGCTTACGATACGATCGGAATTGTCGGCCTCGGTTTGCAGGCGTTGCCGAGTGTCTGCTGGGTGCCGCCCGCGCTCATCTGGTTTGGCCAAACGGAAACGGCCATGCTTTTTGTGGTGGTCATGGGGACGGTCTGGTCGGTCGCCCTTGCCACCGATAACGGGGTCAAGAATGTCCCGCCGATTTTTACGCGCGCTGCAAGGACCATGGGGTCCCGCGGTCTCCACACATGGATCAAGGTGATTTTCCCGGCTTCGCTCCCGTTTATTGTAAGCGGAATCAAGCAGGGATGGGCATTCGCATGGCGCTCGCTCATGGCGGCGGAGATTTATGTGACGATTTTGACAGGGTTCGGCCTTGGGCAATTGCTCAACTATGGGCGCGATCTAGGTGCCATGGATCAGGTTTTCGGGATCATGTTC
>JAYUPM010000272.1:0-1603 GCA_043760145.1 Spartobacteria bacterium | reverse complement strand
GGAGGTCGGAGGTCGGAGGTCGGAGGTCGGAGGTCGGAGGTCGGAGGGCGGAGGGCGGAGGGCGGAGGGCGGAGGGCGGAGGGCGGAGGGCGGAGGGCGGAGGGCGGAGTAAGAACGAGGGACGAGGACGAGGACGATAAACCCGCTTAAGTTCGCGCCATTCTTGTCTGTCCCCTTCCTTATCCGGAAGACTGCTTACTTGTTTTTAGGCTTCTGCTTCGCCGCCACCCCCGCTATTCACCCCGCGTGTCTCGCAATTCAATAATGGCTAGTTCGCCCACCCTGCGGCTCGATTGGATCGATTTATTCCGTGCCCTCGCGGTCCTATTCATGATCGAGACACACGTCTTGAATACTTTTCTGGCCCCGGACTTGCGAAGTCTTCCAATCTTTGACCGGCTCACTTTTTTCAATGGCCTTGTCGCCCCAGCTTTTCTTTTCGCCGCCGGTTATCTGCGCGGACTCGGGATGCATCTTTCCGGTGTCAAAAGTCTCGGACGCAAGTGGGGGCGGCTCGCGGCATTGGCGGCCCTTGGGTATGCGCTCCATTTCCCATTGGGCGCGTTGCAAAATGGCTATTCGGTGGAAGCGCTCCGAGTCGGGTCTCAAGTCGATATCCTGCAATGCCTCGCCGTCTCGCTGGCTGTCCTTCTGGCGGTCCAATGTTGGGCGGGCAAAGCGGCCAATTGGATTTTGGCGGCGGCACTCGTCGGCTCTGTTGTTGCCGCCCCATACTTGCAACAAGTGCCGGGCCCAGTCCCGCTTGTCGCCTATATCAACGCCAGCACGGGTTCATTGTTTCCGCTCTTTCCATGGGCTGGTTTTGTCTTCGCCGGCGCGCTGGCCAGCAAGTGCGCAAAGGATTACCGGGAACTCGCCCTCCCACTAATAAGCATCCTGGTTTGCCAACTGATTCCGGTCCCAACTCCGTTCTCGGCAATAAGCCTCTGGTTTTTTGTTGAGCGCCTCACCTGGGTTCTGATCTTTGCATGGGCATGCAAATGGCTGATGTCGGGAATCCGGTGGCCATCGCTGTTAATGGCGGGGCGTCAATCGCTCTGCATGTATGCGGTCCATCTGATCCTCATCGCAATAATCAGTGGGGCGGGAGTCACTCATCTCGGCTTCGGGCAGACGGTATTGATGTTTGGCGCAGTGCTTGCAATCACATGGGTGGCGGCTTGGATTCACGCAAATGGCCCGCGCTTTTTGCGGTTCTGGCTCAAGCGCGAACCGGCGACAACAGATCCGGTCGTGCCACCGGGCCCGGTTGCCGAGCCCGCAGCAGGCTAACCAACGTGGCAGCGACGTCCCGTCGCTTTGCCCAGGTTTGTAGTCCCGGCTTCAGCCGGTCCGGGAAGGCGAAGTCAATAGTCAGAATGAAAAATGCAGAAGTGTGGGAATGCGCCGTTGCAGCATAAATGCGCTGAATGTTTCCTATCATCACCGGGATTGCGGGATGGGAGCGGGCAATTGAAAAATGAAAATTGAACCCCTGATGGACGTCTCTCACTGGGTCCGCAGATTGCGCAGATTCTCGCAGATGACCGCAGATACTAAGCCCCGGAAGCGGACGTCATCAGGATTCGAGTGTTTTGAACGC
>JAYUPM010000271.1:0-3848 GCA_043760145.1 Spartobacteria bacterium | reverse complement strand
GCGGCGCAACTCCAAACCGCGAAGATGGGCGTCGCCGCGGAAGTGCTCGGCCTCGTCGGGGAAACCAAGTCGGCCTTCTACACGCTGCAAGGGCGGCAGCAGTTGCTCGGGCGGCTGAAGCTTATCGGCACGACGAATGAGGCGAGCCTTGACCTAGCGCAGCGGCAGCACGAGGCGGGCAATATCAGCGACCTCGACCTTGCCAATCAGCAGGCACTTTACTCGCAATCCAAAGTCGATCTCGCGCGCACGCAGACGCTAATCCGCTCCGACCGAGAGCGGCTGAACAGGCTTATGGGGCTGTGGGGACCGGCGCTCGGCTGGCGCGCAGGCGATCAGCTCCCGGCGGTGCCAAAGAGCGAGAATTCGCTGGCGGGTCTGGAAAAGCGCGCGCTCACCGAACGGATTGACGTGGCACTGGCGCGGCAAAATGTGGCGTCCATCGGCTACGCACTACGCACGCGCGGCAGCACGCGCTTTCTCCCCGCAAGCATCGAGGTGGGTGTGAATCGGGAGAAGGAGGTGGATCGCACGGTCCTCACCGGGCCGAGTCTTGATCTAAAACTTCCGCTTTTCGATTTCGGACAGGCGGCGATCCCTAAATTGCAGGCGCAATACCGGCAGGCGCAGCATCGGCTCGAAGCGCTCGCCGTGAATGCGCGCAGCGAAGTCCGCGAGGCGCGCGACCTAGTGATCGCCAATCGCGACATGGCGCGCTTTTACGAAAAGACGCTCCTCCCGCAGCGGCTGCAAATCCTCAATCAGACACAGCTCTTCTACAACGCGATGCAGATCGGACCCATCGACCTGCTGACCGCGAAAGAGCGCGAGCTGGAGACCGAGCGTCGTTATATCGAAGCGTGGCGCGACTATTGGCTCGCGCGCGTGGAGCTGGAACGCGCGCTCATCGGCGGCGGCGGCGGACGACCAACGCCCGAGCGCGGACGCGAACAGCGCGGCACCACCGGCGGAAACAGCGGCAGCACCGCCGCGGACAGCGACTGACTTTCACATCCACACAAACTCCCATGCTCGACCGACGCAAATTCATCACCGGTGCCGCCACCCTCGCGGGAGGCAGCGCCTTGCTCACACGGCTTCGCGCCCAGGACGCTGCGCAGACCCAAACAACCCGCGCCGCGGCGAATCGAGACCAGCCACTCATGGAGCGGATCGACCCGAAGCCGACGCATCCGCCGGGGGAAGCGGGCACGGATTACACGCCGGTCATCACGCCCAATAATGTGAGCCTGCCGTGGAAAATCGTGGATGGCGTGAAGGTCTATCACCTCATTGCGGAGGAGGTGGAGCACGAGTTCGCGCCGGGCATCAAGGCGAGCTGCTGGGGTTACAATGGACGCGTTCACGGCCCGACGATCGAGGCCGTCGAAGGCGACCGCGTGCGGATTTACGTGACGAACAATTCGCCGGGCGGAACGAGTGTCCACTGGCACGGCATCCTGCTGCCAAATGGCATGGATGGCGTCGCGGGCCTGAACCAAAAAGTCATCAAGCCGGGCGAAACTTTCCGCTATGAGTTCACGCTACGGCAGCACGGGACCCACATGTATCACGCGCATCACGATGAGATGACGCAGATGGCGATGGGCATGATGGGGATGTTCATCATCCACCCGCGCAACCCGAAGGTGCGGCCCGACCGCGACTTCGCTTACATGCTCAGCGAATGGCAAATCAAAGTCGGCACGTCGCGCCCGAATCCGAACGAGATGATGGATTTCAACATCTTCACCTTCAACGCGAAAGCCTTCCCCGGCACCGCGCCAATGGTGGCGAAACTCGGCGAGCGCGTGCGCATCCGCCTCGCCAGCGTCGCGGTGATGGATCACCACCCGATCCATCTGCACGGTTACCAATTCCGCATCATCGAGACGGACGGCGGACAAATCCCCGAGTCTGCGCAGCAGCTCGAAACGACCGCGCTCGTGGCGGTCGGGCAGTCGCGCACGATCGAGTTCATCGCCGATGAGCCGGGCGATTGGGCGATGCACTGCCACATGACCCACCACGTCATGAACCAGATGGGCGACGACTTCCCAAACATGATCGGCGTTAAACCCGGCAAAGGTGACAAGGCCGCGCAAACGCTCCTGCCCGGATACATGACGATGGGCGCCGATGGCATGGGCGAAATGGGCAAGCATATCGAGCAAGGCATGATGCCCGTCCCGCGCAATTCGATCCCGATGGTCGGCGCTCCGGGGCAGTTCGATTACATCACGATGGGGGGCCTCTTCACGATTTTGAAAGTGCGCGAAAACCTCGAAAGCTATGACGACCCCGGCTGGTATCAGAATCCGCCCGGCACCGTCGCCTCCCTCGCCAGTGTAGAGGAGTTGCGGCGCGACGGCATCACCATGCCCGATCCCGCCGTGGCCGGTGCGGCGAAATACACCTGCCCGATGCACCCCGAAGTCGTCGCCGCCAAGCCCGGCACTTGCCCGAAATGCAAAATGAAACTCGTCCCCAAGAAGTCCAAGCTGCCCAGCGCCGTAGGCGGGAGCGGGCACAAACATTGATCGAGCTGTGAAAAGGAATTTTCCCTGCGGATGAGAAGACGTTTGGTGGCCGCGCTGGGTTTGTGCATCACGCTGAAAGGGACCGCGTTCGCCCTGCCGGCGGGGAACGAGGATTGGACTGAGCCCATTTTCGCCGCCGCTGATCGCCATTCACGCGGCCATGCCGCCGACCGGCAAGGTGCTGCTCTTCTTGGCGGAGCACGGCGTTCTCCGGCATGCTAACCCAAGTTCGACAGTTATTAACTGTCGAACTTGGGTTAAGTGTTCGGGACAGAGACTCTGAGGGCATCGACGCGCGGTGGTTTCGTGGCCGTGGCAAGCGCCCATTGTGCGGATAGCCATTCAGCCGGGACGCAGAAGACGTAAAGCGTTCGCGACAACCAGGAGCGTGGCACCGGTGTCGGCAGCAATGGCGAGCCAGAGATTTGTCCGGCCGAGTAAGGCTAAGATGAGGAACACGCCTTTGATCGCGAGTGCGAAGGCGATGTTGAACTGGATGATCCGCACCGTGCGGCGTCCTAGCTGGATAGCTTCGGCGACCTTGCCCAGATCGTCCTGCATCAGGGCCATGTCTGCGGTTTCGATCGCGGTATCGGTCCCGGCCTGGCCCATCGCGATCCCGACGGCAGCGGCAGCCATGGCCGGCGCGTCATTCACTCCATCGCCAATCATCGCGACGTATCTGTATTCGTGCGTCAGTTCGCGGATCCGCGCAATTTTGTCCTCCGGCAGAAGATCGCCTTTGGCTTCATCGATCCCGGCAAGGCGCGCAATCGCATCGGCCGTGCGCTGGTTGTCCCCGCTGAGCATCACGATTTTTTCCAAGCCCGCAGCGTGCAGCGCCTTGATCGCGGCTGCAGCATTTGGGCGGATCGCATCGCCGATAGCGAGAATGCCAATCACCTCGCCCTTCTCGGCATCGTGCGCTTTGTGTCCAACAACCACTACCGACTGGCCTTCTTTTTCAATCTCCGCAAGCGCCTGCTCGACTTCATCGGTGCAAACGCCGAGCTCGTGCGCGAATCGGTGGTTGCCAACAAAATAATCGCGCCCGTCGATCTTCGCTTCCGCGCCGCGCCCGGTGCGCGATTGATAATCCGCGCCGCGCTCAAAGGTAACGTTCTTCGCCATGGCGTAAGCGACAACGGCCTTTGCCAGCGGATGCTCTGAATGTGTATCGATGGCCGCCGCGACCCTTGTTACCTCCGTTTCGGTCTTGCCGTTAAAAGTCACGACCCGCCGCACACGCGGTTTGCCTTCGGTAATGGTGCCCGTTTTATCGACGGCAAGGGCTCGCAGTTTGCCGAC
>JAYUPM010000270.1:0-10245 GCA_043760145.1 Spartobacteria bacterium | reverse complement strand
CGCGAGCATTTCATGGAACTGGTCCGCGCTTACGAAACATTCAGCGGAGTGCAGGTGGTTACTTTCTGTATTTTAAATAATCATTTTCACATGCTTATCTCCCCCTCGACAAGCGCGGCGGCGAACTCCTCTTCCAGGTGATCAGCAAGCGATACGAGCGTTCCTCGACCATCATCACCACCAACATCGCCTTCAAGGAATGGCCACGCATCTTCGCGGGCGATGCCACCATGACTTCCGCCCTCCTGGACCGCCTACTTCACCACGCCGAGACCGTGGTCATCGAGGGCGACAGCTGCCGCGGCTCAAGAGCGAAATAAGCAAGGCCCCACGGTCGTAACGGAGGCGGGTCCCATCCCCATCACCGCCCCCAAACACTCCTCCACTTTCAAACCGGTCACTTCCCACCACTTTCACGCCGGGCCGCGCACCTTTCCCCCATTCGCGTTCATCCTTCCCCGTTAGAGAACCCCTGATTAAAACCCGGAGGATGAAACCGCGAATAGACGCGAATTAACGCGAATAAGAAAAAGACAGGACAAACTCCGGTCTCCTTTCCGAAAGCGGCAGAGGACTGCCGCACTACAAAACGCTGTCGCGATCAATAGCGCGCCCTTTACTCCGACAGGTGTAACCGATTTAAGAGCGGGCCAGAGGGCGACTGGAAGCCGCCCCTCCCAGTTTCGAGCGCGCGCGCCCGCAGTAATGGAACCAGCGGGGCGTGTTTCATGATTGTGTTGGGACTCAATGCGCGGGAGTTGGACAGCGTCACGCTCAGCTCCGCAAGCCTGGGAGGTCCATAATCGTTGTAGCACATATGCTGTGACATCGAGTAAAGCATGAGAAAGCAGAAGATCGTGGCGCGCAGAAATCCGGCCCGTCATTCCGTCATTCATTCCGTCATTGCATCAGCCCACGGAAGGTGATTGGTTCTCTGCCTCTTTACCCGATGGTGTAATGGTAGCACATGCGCCTTTGACGCGCTTAGTCAAGGTTCGAGTCCTTGTCGGGTAGCCATTTTCCGCTGGTTTGGGAGTGGCTCTGGAGGTGGCTAAAGTGCCGGAAATGAACCCCGGACGCGGCCTCTCAACGCTCCTAATGGGCTGACTGAGCGCTTAGCTCTTGGTTCCGGCTTCGCGTTTCATCGAGGCGGAGAGCTTTGAAACTTTTTGGCGCATGACCTTGCCAGCTTTGAATTTCACCGTCGCACGCGCTGGGATGGCAATGTTGGTTCCCGGTTTGTTCGGGTTGCGCCCGACGCGCGGTTTGGTCAGGCGGACTTCCAGGATGCCGAAGTTGCGCAACTCAACGCTCCCGCCTTGGGCGAGCGCATCGGTGATGTGATCGAGGGTTTTTTGAATGACATCAAAAACCTGATGCTGCACAAGGCCCATTTCGTTGCTGATGCGCACCACGAGTTCGCGTTTTGTTAGTGTCGCCATGGAGCAGAGTTAAACAACCCTCTTGGACCCCGGCAAGGAGGCTTTGACAAAATATTCGGGCGCAACCTCCGATGCCGTTTTGAAGTGGGTCTTGGCGAGTTGGCTGAGAATCGCCGGACCATGGGCGTCTGCGAGCTCGCGTGCTGCAAGTTTCACAGCCGCCGATGCCCCTCGTGGAAGCTCGCGGTTATATGAACGCCCCGCCTTTTGCATCCAATCAATGAAGGCTTCCCGGGCAAGGATCGAGGCGGCGGCGACGGCAAGGTCGCTCTCCGCCTTGGTTCGCTGGTCGAGTTTGATGCCGCGACCGCGTTCGAGCAAAGCCCTCTCGATGAGCCGGGGGTTGGCGAACTGATCGCTTAAAGCGCGGGGACAATCGGGCCGGCGTTCGAGCAGGTTCTCGATCACCCGGGCATGGCCCCAAGCGAGGAGCCGGTTCAGGTTCCCAAATTTCGCGTATAGCTGATTATAGCGTTCCGGGCCGATGGAGACGACGACCGGGATCGAGCCCGGAGTGTTGCGGATGAGGTTGGCCAAATCGCGGATCCGTTTATCGCTGCCGATCCGTTTGCTGTCCTGGATGCCCGATTGCATGAAGGCACGGGCGATGTCGTGATCGACATAAGCTCCGGCGATTACCAACGGGCCGAAGAAGTCGCCTTTGCCGCTTTCATCGATCCCGAAATGTGGCGCGAACATGTCCGGGTCGTGGAGCTCTTCGTAACCGAGCTTCGCTTCGCCGAGGATTTCCGGTTCAAGGGTGAACTGGATGAATTCCTCGGTGCCTTTGCCCTGGAGCACGAGCTTTGGGCCTTTCTCGTAGACCGCCGCGGTGAGTTTCTCTTTCTGGGCAAAATAGAGTGTGTAAGGACGGGCCTCAAATTTCCATCCACGCTCTTCGAGTATGGCTCGGAGCCGGGTCGCCTGGTCCGAGGAAAGAGCGCACGTATGGAGCGTCCTGGGTGGAGGGGTGGCGCTGGATGGAGTCTTCATGGGAGCGGCGTGGGAGATTGAAGGGGGAGATTGAAAATTGAAAAATGAAAACACTACCATCCCACAGGGTGGAAAAAATGGGTGGGAGTCTTGATTCTATAAGGGGTTGCGGGTGGTTTTCACAGGAGGTCGATTGCGAGTTTTTGCCGGCGACCCCGGAAAGTGACACCTCACATTTTTCACAGATTACGCAGATTACCGCAGATTTCCTCAGATGAAGATCGGGCAAGGCTGGCGTTCAATACTCGAATCCTGATGACGTCCGCTTCCGGGGCTTAGTATCTGCGGTCATCTGCGAGAATCTGCGCGATCTGCGGACCCAGTGAGAGACTTCAATCAGGCGTTCAATGATGGATTTTTTGGGAACGCAGGCAGGAAAATTATAGGCAAGAAAATGTTTCCACCCCAAATCTTCCTGCCTTTCTTCCGACTTCCTATGGGGATGCCTGTGTTTCAAAGACCAAAGCGATAAAGGGGCCGCTTGTCCTTCTGGCTTTGTCATTCTCCCACTGCTTTCACCATCAATGCGAGTTCTTCGGCCCGCAGCGTTTCCTTTCGGATTGATCCGAGTTGGGCTTTGGCTTCGGCTTTTTGGCCATTGAGGGCGAGCACCGCAGCGTAAACGATGCGCTGGCTGCCGGCCACCTGATCCCATGGCACCACGATTCTGGAATAGACTGCCAATGCTGGGCCGGGTTGATTGAGCCGATAATAGGCCAATGCCAACGTGGTTCGATGAGGGAGGCTCGATGGGGCTTTTTCCACAAGACGCTGGGCGGTTTTCAAACACGCTTCCACCTCCATGCCTTGGAGCAAACTAAGGTATGCGTAGTCATTGGCGATCGCGGCATCCGCAGGCCAGCGCTCGTGCATCGCGTTGAGAATGTCTCGTGATTTCCCGGCATCGCGCTGCTTCTCCGTCAACCGGAGCAAGGCTTCATAAGCTGCCCGCGCCACCGATGCATTGGAGGTCAACGAGCGGAAGGCCAATTCGGCTTGATCGGTCTGTCCAATTTTCTCCGCATAATTGCCAACAAACCAAACCTGTTCCGGGGACGGAGCGGCCGCCAGATGTGCCCGGCGCCAATGAAGGTCGGCCTTGCTCAACGCCCCCTGCTCCATGAGGCTGCGGGCGAGGAAAAGTTCTTTGTAAACTTCATCAAGCGGCACCTGTTTTCCCTCAAGGATCTGCTCGATGGCAGGCCATCGATCCAAAGCGGCGAGTGCGTCCAGATGGACCAGAAACATATCTTTGCGTTTCAATCCTTGCTCCAGAGAAATCACTTTCATTGCGCGCTCGTATTCCTTGCGGGCATTTAGCCAGACCCCCAATGCCCGCTGGGCTTCGGGCGATGCACCCTGCGATTCCGCCATGACGCGATCGAGGGTTGCCTCACGATTCTCGGGACGCAGTTGGATTTCCAATTCCAGGGCCTGAAGCTTTTGCGTCTCATTGGCCATCGGATGTTCCTTGATGAGAGGCAGCAGTTTTTCCTGGTCGGCCGCTGGAACCTCTTTGCGCGTTGAGAGCATCATGAGCGCTTCGAGCCCGTATTTATCCTTGCCCCGGCTGATCTGGAGCATGCTCTGCACACCGGCAGCGCGCAGTTCAGGCCGGGTGCTTTGACTTTGCAGCAATGCAAGCAAGAGCCGGCCCTCCACGTTGGCGGGATCGCTATCGGTGGATTGCTGCGCGTATTCGATGCTTTTGTCGAGCTGCCGTTTTGTCGCTGCGATCCTTGCCGCCAAGCGCAAGTAAGCCGCGTTCTTTGGCTCCGATGCAAGGAGTGCTTTCACCCCCTCCTCGGCGGCAATCACCGAGCCGGTTCGAAGCATGTCCTCTGCTTGATTGAGCCGGTCGGCAGGAAGACGCGCCTTGAGTTCTTCGAGCTGTTTCCAGAAGCCGAGCGCATTGGCGTGCCGGCCTGACAAACTCTCCAATCGGCCAGCCGCTCGAATGGTCTCCGGCTCATTGGGCTTTAATTGAAAAGCCGCGCGCGCTTTCCGCGAGGCTTCCTCCCACTTCTCGGCCGTCATCAGCGCCTGGGCTTGACGCGCCAACTGACGGGAACGCCACCCTTTGCCAGCTCGATAAACCGGTTTGGCGCTGAATCCCACGCCGATAAGCACCACAAGAGCAAGGCCCAGAATGATCCGGGGCCGATGCGTCGGCTTTTTGACAAAGGGCGAATATGACTCAGGGCGTGGATCCACGGGAAAAAGGGCGGCGCTGGCGCGCAACCTCATTTAGCCGGAGATGGCGGGAAGAAAAGCGGAAAGGTCGGAGGGCGAAAGTAGAAAGTAGAAAGTAGAAAGTCGAAAGTCGGAGGTCGGAGGTCGGAGGTCGGAGGTCGGGCGGCGGGTCGTCCTCGTCCTCGGAAGTCGGAAGTCGGAGGTCGGAGGTCGGCGGTCGGCGGTCGGAGGTCGGAGGTCGGAGGTCGGAAGTCGGAGGTCGGAGGTCGGAGGGCGCCGAAAGGCTGCCATAAGCAGGGCCAAATCGCACTCCTCGACAGAGGGTCGACCCAAAATCCCTGCCTCTGCGCCATTGACGGGACAAAAAACCGCACCAAAACTGGACCAAATCATACGGCATATGTAACCCCTGTCTTGAAGCACGGGTGTATACCGTGTCCTGACTCCGACCGACCTCCGACCTTCGACCTTGCGCTCACTGAATTTCCAAGCCCACTCCCTGCCTTGCTGGGCCGCCGTATTCGGCCTTGCCTGCTTTGTGCTTGCCTCCCTCGCGCATGCCCAGGAAGCCCCGCGCCCTTCCCTGGCGCGGCAGCGGGCGGCTCAAAGACCGGTCATCACCGATTATAATCTGAAAGCCGGACCGATCCTCTTTCGGTTCAATACCGCCTTTCGGACCGATTACATCGACAACGTAAACCTGAGCAATGGCGTGACAATCCCGACTGAGTCGGACCTGATTTTTAGCCCGCATTTTGGCATCGAAGCGCGCTGGCCCATCACCAAACTCAACGCGCTCCGTTTCAATACCACCATCAGTTACAATAAATACCTTTCCCACCCGGAACTCGACAGCAGCAGCTTCCTTCTCGCGCCGGATTCGGAGCTGAGCTTTGACGTCATCAGCGGCAACGTGAAGGTGAATTTCCACGACCAGTTTTCGCTCCAGGAAGATCCGGTGGGCGAGGGGTCCCTCAGCAATACCGCCAAATACGGGCGGTTTACGAACACGGCGGGAATCACCGTGCTCTGGGATCTAAACGATCTGGTCCTGAGTCTCGGGTATGACAACGTCATCCTGATGGCGGTTGGGGCGAGTGAGGAGGACGCCAACAGTGCCAGCAGTGCCAGCAACTTTGACCGGTCAACCCATCAGATATCAGGATCGGCGACCTTGAATTTCAACGCGGCCTTTAGTGCGGGCCTTGAAGGAACGGCTTCTTCCACCGGCTATCAGCAATCGCCTGAGAACGATTCCACGCGTTTCGGCATCGGGCCATTTCTCAACCTGCAGGTCAGCAACTACACCAAACTTTACCTCGCATTTGGTTGTCAACGGGTCTCAGCCCGATCACAGACGGGCACGGATACGGTCCTCATTCTGGAGAACGGAGTTGTCGTGGGCGAGGAAATGCTGGAGGAGGAAAGCTCCGGGGATGCGACGGATTTTTATGGGACTTTCACCGTGACCCATCGATTGAACAAATATTACAATGACCGGCTCTCGCTGGGGCGCCAAAGCCAGCTCGGGCTTTTTGCGCAGCAAACCCATACCAATTTTGCGACTTACACTTCGACCTGGCAGCTCAATCCTTACATTAGCCTTTCCACGTCGCTCTCCTTTGAGGACGTCAATGAAACCGGCCCCCAAGCAGTGGCGCCTTACAAACGCTACGGCGTCGTGCTTTCCACTGGATACCAAATTACCCGGCGGCTTTCCGCGGGGCTCAACTATCAGTTCAATAAAAAAGTCGCCTCCAATCAGCTCGAAAACTACACCCAAAACCGCGTCGGCATTTCCTTTACATACCAGTTCTGAAAAAACCTGAACAAAAAGCGAAAAGTGGACTATTACCAGTGTCCAATACACCGTCGCTTCTATTTCCCACTTCCCCCTTTCCCCCTTTCCACCTTTTCTTTCCGCTTCCCGCTTCCCACCCTCCGCTTTTTCTTCATGAAGAATATACAAATGGCCCTCTTTCTGGCGCTCAGCGTCCTCCATGTTTCCGCCTTTGCCCAAGGGAACGGGCCGGCGCCCAGTCGGACCTCCGTCGCACTTCCGGGCGGTCCGGTCACGGGCGGTGCCAGCACGGTCGGGCTCACCAATTCCATGGCCGCGCTTAACGACAAGACCGCGCTGGGCATTGGCGACCGCCTCAGTTTCCGGGTCGTGGAGGAACGCCGGGAACCGATCGGCCTGTTCATTACCGATTCGGGCGAGATGGAAGTCCCGTTCATCGGTCGCGTCTATGCAGCCGGCAAAACCTGTAAACAGCTGGCATTGATGATCAAACCGCTTCTGGAAAAGGAATATTTTTTCCAAGCCACGGTGATTATCGGCCTCGACACTTTGAGCACCCGCTCCCGCGGCAAAGTTTATTTGATGGGCCAGGTCCGCACCCAAGGCGCCCTGGATCTCCCCGCCGATGAAATTCTCACCGTCGGCAAAGCGATTTTGCGCACCGGCGGGCTCGCGGATTTTGCCAATCGCAAGAAAATCAAACTGATCCGCAAGATAGGAAACAATCAGACTAAAACCACGATTGTGGACCTCTCTTTGGTCCTGGATAAAGGAAGGGTCGATTTGGACCCCGCCCTTGAGCCTGAGGACCTCATCATTGTCCCGGAGAAATGGCTCAACTTTTAAAGAGACCGCATCTCCAAACTGGTTACTGGTTACTGTTCACTGATTACTGATTACTGACAATGCACGAACCCGCTGAAGCCCCAAAAAACTTTATTGCCGTTTGGACCAAATGGCGCGTCCATGGCATTCGTCTGCTGACCCAATTGCGCAAGCGCTGGTGGGTGGTGCTCTTGACCATCAGCCTGAGCCTGTGCGGGGCAGCCTATTACCTCTCGCAACTCCCCCCCTCCTTTTTGTCCACGGGGCGAATGATGGTTGCCGGCCAGATCCGCCTCACCGAGGGCGCGGCTTACAACGAAGAGTTCGTCAATTTTTTCGGCACCCAGCTTGAACTCATGCAGAGCGGCGAAGTGCGCAAACGAGCGGAAGCCCGGGTGATGGCATTGCATCCCGAGATGAAGCCGGAGCCGATTAAACTCCAGGTGGGCCAGCTTCCCCGGACCTCGATTTTCATCATGGGCACAATTGGCAAATCGCCCGTTTACACACAGATCTATCTGGACGCCTGCATGGATGAATACATCGCCACTAAAAAGGAGATGCGTTCCCAAAAAACCGACAGCACCACCGCAGCCATTCAGGACGAGCTGGTCCGCTTGGAAAAAGAGCTCGCCACCAAAGAGGAGGAAGTCCACGAGTTCCAGAAAAAGAACAATCTTGGATTCATGCGGGAGGAAGGTAACAGCGCGGCGGTTTTATTGGCCCAACTCAACCGCCAGCTCGCGGATCTCAAGACCGAGTTCGAATTGCTCAAGCTTTTGAACCTTGAACAGAATCTGGATCGAGGGCAGGTCCCGTCGAGCGCAGCCCCCGGCACGGAACGACGGGACACAACATTGGCGGCGTATGGGCCCATGGGGGATTACCAAAGGGCCAAGCAACAAGTGCAGTTAACCAAAGCCGAACGGGATGACTTTTCGCGATACCTCAAACCAAAGCATCCCACTATCGTCGCCCTCGACGAGCAGATCGAGCGGGGGGGAAAGCTCCTGGAAATGTTCCGCACACAAAGCGTGGAAGCCCTCCAAACCCGGCAGGAATCCATCCGGCTCCAGATCCAGAACCTGGAAACCGCCATCAAGGAATCCGAGACCAGAGCCCTGGAGTTGAGCCGTCGGGTGGCGGAATTCGATAAAATCAAAACCAGCGGCGATCGGATCAAAGGCCAGTATGACCGGCTCCTGACTAACTTACGCAACGTTGACGTCACCAAACAACTTGAACAGGACACCATCTCGATCCTGGAAAAAGCCTCGCAGGCGGTTTCGACCAAACCTGGGCTGCCAAAAGTCCTCTGGCGGGGACTTGTCTTCGGTCTCGTCGTCAGCCTCGGGATCATCTTTGTCATGGATAAACTCGATGACCGGGTGACCTCCTTTGGCGAGTTCCGCAATTCTTTCCCCGAACATATTCTTGGTGAAATCCCACGCGAACTAGGAGACGGCGCCGCGGCCCTGCTCCAGCGCAACGACCCACGACATGCCTTGCTCGAATCCTTCAGCACACTTCGCTCTTCCCTTGTCTTCCTTCCCATGGAAGGTCCACGCCCAAAGACCCTGATGGTCACCAGCGCAGCGCCCAGCGAAGGCAAGACGACGGTCGCCTCCAATTTCGCCATCACTCTGGCCTTCTCTGGCGCCAAGGTGTTACTCATCGACGCCGATCTGCGCCGGGGCCGGCTCCATACACTCTTCGAGACCCCGCCCGGACATGGCCTTTCCGAAGTCTTACGAGGCCGAGTCCCATGGCAGGAAGCGGTTGTCCCAACCAGCACCGCCAACCTGTTTGTTCTTCCTCGCGGCAAAGCGCTGTCACACCCCGCCGAATATCTCCTTAGCAAGACCACCGATGATCTCCTCCGCGAGACCAGGGAGGCTTACGATTACGTCGTGTTCGACAGCGCCCCGGTCCTGGTCGCCGACGACGCCCTGAGCCTGGCCCCGAAAGTAGACGGCCTTCTCTTTGTCTTCCGCTTCTCGCAATCTTCCATCCGCCAAGGCCGCCACGCCCTTGACGCATTGGCTAACCGGCAAACCAATATGCTTGGCCTGGTCTGCAACGATGTTGGGTCCTCCGAAGCCGAATACGGCTACGGCGCCTACGATCATTACTCCGACCAGGAGAGCAGTGAGCGTGATCAGTGAGAAGTCGAAAGTCGAAAGTCGGAAGTCGGAAGTCGGAAGTCGGAAGTCGAAAGTCGGAGGGCTTTCGTCCCACTGATCACTGATTACTGATTACTGATCACTGATTACTGATTACTGATCACTGATCACTGATTACTGATCACTGATTACTGCTCACTGCTCACTGATCACTGCTTCCCCATCCCCGTCCCCGACCGCGGCCCGCTCAGAGGCAACAACTGCGGGGCCCCAATCTCCGCCTCCATTGAGCGACCCAGAAACTCCAGCAATACTTTCACCCGCTCTTTGGCCGGCAACAGTTGGGTGACCAGCGCTTCCAGGCCTCGGAACGCGCCTTCGGTAATTTGGACCGGATCGCCGACACGCAATTCCGGGTCGAATACAATCACCTCCTGGTCCCCGCTCAGAGTGCGAACAG
Organism: Spartobacteria bacterium; assembly: GCA_043760145.1. GTDB lineage: Bacteria > Verrucomicrobiota > Verrucomicrobiia > Chthoniobacterales > Chthoniobacteraceae > CAIURC01. The sequence goes on along the minus strand of JAYUPM010000270.1, from coordinate 408 downwards.
CGGCGAGTGTGCGATCGTCCACAACAGCGATCCTGGAGCCGAAGTGGACGATGGCGCTGATACCCGGGGCGGAACGGATCTGCCGGAACGATTGCGAATACACGAAGCGCGCAAAGAGATAACCGGGGAAAAGGGCCTCCACAAACCAAACGGCCCCACGCCGAGTGTTTTTTCGAAACCGAATCCGGGGCGCATAACACTCCAGCCCCATCTGACGCCGCAGCCCCTCCGCCGCCATGTGCTCGTGCTTCGGTTGCGATTTGAGGCAGAACCAATGCGCATCTTCAGAGTGGAGTAATTCGTCGGTGGTGAGGGTCATGTTCGGAGGTCGGAGGTCGGAGGTCGGAAGTCGGAGGTCGGAGGTCGGAGGTCGGAGGTCGGAGGTCGGAGGTCGGAGGTCGGAGGTCG
>JAYUPM010000269.1:0-1606 GCA_043760145.1 Spartobacteria bacterium | reverse complement strand
ACTCCAGTTGGTAATTCGCCCTCTCTGATTTTATTGTTCATATCGTCTCCTTGTTTCACTGATTACCCCGGGAACGCTGCGACCGGGAGTGGGAACGCTTTTGTAACCGCTGGAGAACCGTTCGCGCTCCTAACCCGTGAAGAACTGGTCTGCGCCGAAAGCCTTGCAAGGATGCTGGGTTTGTCGCCGTGGGCAAATAGCTTGCCATCCTCTAGAACAGTAATGTGATCCACCAACTCAAGGATGCTCGTCTTATGCGTTGCCACGATCAATGTGCGACGCGAGTCCTGGTCGAGATACCGTTTTAGGGCGAACACGAATTCTTTCTCCGTCTGTGGATCCATGTTGGAGGTTGGCTCATCGAGCAAAAGCAGCCGTGGGCGAAATAGAAGGCAGCGCGCGAGGACAAGCGCGCGTTGCTGGCCCCCGGAAAGCAGCGAGCCTTGTTCCCCGACCGGTGCATGGATTCCAAGCGGGTTTCTTTTCACAAACGACTCCAACCCCGCCATCTTCAGCGCTTCCAGGACCGCATCGTCGCTAATCGCTCTTGTGCCGAACGCGACGTTCTCGCGGATTGTGCCCCCGAACACTGTGGCATTTTGGGGCAGGTAACCAATCTCATGTCTTACTGCCGCTGGATGGTATTGTGATAAATCCACCCCATCGAGCAACACCTTGCCTTCCGCCGGAACATATAACTTGGTTAGGACTCGCAGCAGCGTGCTTTTTCCGGAACCCATCCGACCCAGGAGGGCCATGCGTTGTCCTTCGCGGATCTCGAATGAAACGTTGCTCAGGGCGGGTGTCTGTTGTCCGGGGTAACGAATTGTGATGGCATCCACTTTGAAGTTGAATTTGAACTCCTTCCGATGAACGAAGGTGCGCAAGCCATCTGTTTCACGGGGCATGGCCATAATCGTGTTCAAGCTATGAAGGGCCTGAAGAGCTTGCTGGAGCCGTGTCATCAGTCCGGCGATCATCGCGATCGGCGTCATGGTCCGGGAACATAGCATCACACAGGCAATCATTCCGCCCGACGTCATCCCTCCATCTTTAACTTGGAACACACAGGCAACGATGACTGCGATTGTCGTGAGGTTGATCAGGGCCGTCGTTGTTGCCGTCCCAAGCAGCCCATACCAATGCATTTTCACGTCTTTCTCCGAGCAGGCTGTGATCATCCGCTCGAATCGTCCCTGCAGCGCTCCCTCCGCATTCGCGCCTTTAACCGACTCCAATCCATTAATGGTTTCCGACATCATCGCCTGTCGTTCCATGCCTGCCTCCGAGGAGGAGATGACCGAACGGCGCAATGGAATCTGGATGACGCATCCCACCAGGATCGCAGCCGAGGCGGCACCCAATGCAATCCAGCCAACCACCCCGCCGACAAAGAACAAGGCTGCCAGCATTATCAGGGTGAATGGCAGATCCACAATTGCCAGCATGGTTGCCGACATAAAGAACTCCCGCAGCACCTCATACCCTTTCGTGCGCGCCGCAAGAATGCTGGCCGACGATGGACGCGCCTCCATTTCCATTGAGAGAACCTGCTCGTAAAGTGCGCTCCCGAGGACGATATCCATTTCCCGACCGGCGCGTTCCA
>JAYUPM010000268.1:0-1607 GCA_043760145.1 Spartobacteria bacterium | reverse complement strand
CGCATCGGTTGATGAAGACCACTTTTTCGGTCAAATCTGATGCTTCTTTTTCCGGCTTGTTCCGGTCTGGACGCCGACCGCGGTTACCGTGATGAGGTGCTGCCATATTATTTCAATTAAAACTGGAGCCCGTCTTCGCGGGCCGCATCAGCGAGTGCCTTGACTTTGCCGTGGTAAATGTAACCGCCGCGGTCAAAGACCACGGCCAGAACATTCTTTGTCTTCGCGCGCTGCGCAACCAATTTACCCACCTTGGTCGCGGTCGCGATATTCGGTCGGGTGGTTTTATCCCCCCGGAAATCCGCTTCGGTTGTATTCACCGAGGCCAGGGTCTTCCCTGCCTCGTCGTCGATGATTTGTGCGTAGATGTGTTGTCCGGAAAAATGCACTGCCAGCCGGGGACGCGCAGGCGTTCCGGAGACTTTTTTGCGGATGCGCTGATGGCGCACTTTAAGAGGATTTGGACGACCCATAAGATTATTGGACGGTTTTGCCTTCCTTGCGGATGATTTTTTCACCGACATACCGGACACCCTTGCCCTTGTAAGGCTCCGGTGGATAGTAAGCGCGGATATCTGCCGCGGCTTGACCCACGACATGCTTGTCAATTCCCTCAAGCTTGATCTTGGTGTTTTCAGCGACAGTCACTTTGAGGCCGGCGGGAATCGGGAAGAGGATATCGTGGGAGAACCCGAGGTTCAGCTTGAGGACCGCGCCCTGGACGGCAGCCTTGAACCCCACCCCTTGGATCTCGAGGTCCTTCACAAATCCAACGCTCACACCCAGGACCATGTTATTGATCAAGGCCCGGGAAAGCCCGTGAAGGGCGCGGACGCTGCGGTCCTCGCTGCCCCGCTCGATCTGCACTTTGTTTCCCGAGACAGTGCCACTGATTTGCTTTGGCAGTTGCCATGAGAGTTTGCCTTTTGGTCCCTCAACATCAACGGCACCGCTGCCGCCAAAGTTGAGTATTACCTTGTCAGGCAACTCAATAACTTTTTTTCCAATACGAGACATAGCTGTTTTTTGGTTACCAAACGTAAGCGAGCAATTCCCCGCCAACATTTTGTTTCTTGGCTTCGCGGCCAGTGATGATTCCACGGGGCGTGGAGAGAATCGAAATCCCCATCCCACCCAGAACCCGCGGGATCTCAGTGGAACCGACATACCTTCTCAGCCCCGGTTTGCTGACCCGTTTAAGCCCGGTAATCGCCGAGACCCGGTTCACCAATTTATTGGTCACCTTGATCCTTGGAAAGTCTCCGGTCGTGTCAATTTCGTAGTCTGCGATATACCCTTCCTGCTTGAGGATCCGGGTAATCTCGGCCTTGATTTTGGAATACGGGATAAGAAGCTCGGACTTCTTGTTCGCGTTGCGAAGCCGGGTCAGTAGATCGGCGATGGGGTCAGAAAGATTGCTCATATTAAAATTAAGCGGCTTTTTCCACGACCCGCTTGGCCTTGTCGGTGAATGGCATTCCCAGCTCAACCAGGAGCGATTTCGCCTCGGCGTTGGTGCTGGCACTGGTGACGATCGTCACATCAAAACCAATATTGCGTTTGATCTTGTCGAGTTCCACTTCCGGAAAAATCGATTGGTCCGTCAC
>JAYUPM010000267.1:0-1610 GCA_043760145.1 Spartobacteria bacterium | reverse complement strand
CCGTTAATCGAATTGAAGGGGGTGGATCGCCCGGCTGACGGCTCTCGATTACCGCCACCTCAGCGCCCTTCGCGATTTCCGTATCGATATGCGCCATGACACTCAGGACCCGGCCGGGCACGCGGCTGCTAACGACCGCGCGATGCCCCGGGGCAACACGGATGCGCCCCAGCGCAAACACAGTTTCCTCGAAGTCGATTTCCTCCGCTTCGACCGTCTCGATCTTGAGGTTTTTTACGCCCGTCTCGTCCAGAATAACGGTCGCCGCAGCTTTTTCCGTCGAGACGGCAGCCATCGCGGAAGCTGCGCACAGGAGCAGAATGGGAAGAATGGGAGTAATAGGACGTATGCGACGTATCATTTGGAGCTCCTGGTTGAAGAGTGGAGCCGGCCAATGGCGGCATCGTGGCGGACACGGGCGAGATGGTAATCGCGGAGGGCATCGAGGCGCTGGCGCTCGATCAATACCCGGCGATCGCGGGCCCGGAGCACGTCCTGGAGCGGGGTCTGGCCTGTCGAATAACTCGTGCGAAGCTGCTCCTCGATCTGCGATGCCTTGGGTAAAAGATTTGCGTCCAGCGAACTCACAAGCTTCGCAAGGACCGCCATCGCATCGCGCGCTGCGGCTGCCTCCGCATTGATCGTCAGCGCAAGTGCTGCGGTTTCTTTTTGCGCCCTCGCCGCCGCCGCTGTTGCCTCCTTGATCCGGCCTGAATTGTTGTTCCAGATCGGAAGCGGCAGCGTGAGCTTCAACCCAACAAACGTGTCCCGCTCGAATCCTTCCGGGGCGTCCTCTGCGCGCTCTTCCATCGCGTTGACGCCGACCCCGATGTCCTCCCATTTCTGGGCCCGGGCGAGGGCGGCGCTTTGCTGGGCAGCTTCCGCCATGCGTTGCGACGCGATAAAGTCGGGCCGGGCCGCGACGTTAGCCCCGCGTCCTGGCAACTTCCCGATCTCTGGCAGGCCGCCAGTGATAACTGGATCATTGCCTGCGGTGACACCGAGCAGCGGACGCAACTCGCCAATTAACATGGACCGTTCCACTTCCAACTGCAGGACCTCCGTTTGTAACTGTTGCCCTTCAAGTTCCACCAATGCCGCATCCACCAGCGAAGCCTCCCCCGTCTCAACCCGCCGCCTTGTAAAGCTTCCAAGCTCCCGACTATTCCCAATTTGCCTGGTTCGCAACGCCTCTTGTCCCCTGAGCCCGAGCAGTTTCACCGCCGCGATTCGCACCTCCGCCGCAAGCTTCCTTTCGGCATTGCGCACTTCCGCCTCCGCAGCCGCCAATTCCGCGCGGGTCACTGCTTTCTCAAGACGCAACCGGGCGGTAAGTGGAAACTTTTGCATGAACGCGACTCCGACTGATCCTTCGGGCGCGCGGATACTCCGATTCAGTTCCAGCTCGATCTCAGGATTCGATAACCGCCCGGCTTGATGTAACCGGCCGCGGGCTTCGTCGATCCGGAGCCGGGCTGCGGCCAACGCTGGGTTATGTCGAAGCGCGTAACCGGGCGCGCTTTCAAGTGTAAGACGGACCTCGCCCGCCATGGAATGGGCAAGGAGCGCGATGAAAATGATGGAGATTCGGATCATAAAATTTGGGTTCA
>JAYUPM010000266.1:0-1614 GCA_043760145.1 Spartobacteria bacterium | reverse complement strand
AGGATCGCGAATGTCCCGGCAACGACATTGACGCATAGATAGACGACCCAGATCAGGATTACGCTCTTCATATCGATAACGACATTAGTTTTGAGGAGTTAGAAGGGTGAGGCATGCGTTCAGGCGCGGTTCACTTACCCGAACGGAAACGATGTTTTTGGAGATCATCTCCGTGCAGAGCTGTGTGTGGCGTGCCCTTAACTCGCCGAGGCACGCTTCCACGACGCTCCTGCGAATGAACCAGCTCAAGACGACCAGCAGCAGAATGAACATTGGCAGCATTGCCAAAAACAACGCGGTGAATAGCGTCGATCCGGTGTCGTGAGGAAACAGACCCGTGGCAACCGCTGCGCCCTTCCACAGCACGATGGCTGCGCGGGAGAAGTCCTGGTAGACAGACATAAGCGGCCATCCAAAAATCCCCCAGAATACAACGAACCCGGATAGCGCCGTGACAAATGAGGAAAGGCGGCCCGGGGAATAGAGCTCCACGCTTTCATGGATCAAAGCCGATGAGCGTGTCTGTAATTCATCCAATCCAATGGGTTCAAGCTGGGCTCCGTCGCCTGTGGTCGCGACGTTGAGGTTGCTGCCGAAATCGTGGCGCAATGCGTCGTCGAGCGATGCGAATTTTTGGGCAAGGAGTTCCCGGAGGCGCTGGCTGAAATGGTTGCGGAGTCCGGTCCGGGCCGATTCCTGGAAGGCGGCCCCGGAACGCACATTTTGGAATCCCTGGAAGATGACGGCACCGAGCGAAGGCAAGCTGCCGAGTAAAGCGGAGGGGAGGCGATCGAGAACTCCAGAAGCAAGTGACGCAACAGAGAGCAAGGAGCGCCATGGGAAACACCAACTGGGCGTGCGTTCGAGCAAGTTCATGCGGAGCGACCACCGGATTCCGGGCAGTAACTCGCGGTCGTTTCCGAGTAAATTCGCCGCGGCTTCATTGAGCGCGTCTGTGACCGCATTATGCAAACTGGCAGCCGCGCCGGCGGAAGCGCGGAGGTGGAGCTGCGCCAGCTCCCTGCTTTGAGTGATGAACCGTTTCCGATGTCCTTCCAGGAGCTCAGATGTCAGCGGAGCGGCTGGATGTTTCAATATGGCATCGGCCAGTCTGGCGGAGAGTTCGGCCGCGAAGTGCGCCGGATAATCCTCATCTGTCTGCGGGTGATCGAACTCGTCTGCGATCAACGGTTCAAGAATCGTCGCGTCGGGGGCCAGGCGCGCGATCTCGTTCTTGAGCGTTGCAAGCTCCGCGCGAGTATCGGTGGGTCGCAGCATCGTGATGACCGGTAGCAGGATCGAGCGCCCGGCGCGGCGGGCGAGCGCCATTACTGAGGCGTTGGTGCGGTCCGAGAACCGAATTACAATTACCTTCACCAAGGCCAGGTCCAGGGCGCGCTCGGAGGCCTGTGCCCGGGCGGAGTCGATCTCATTTTCCCCGGGCACATCGGCCAGCGTGCAAGCCACCCCGAACAACGGCATGCCCGCGTTGCTGCACGGCAGATACTCTTCAACGGATGGATCCATGCCAACCGGCTGCTTGGGGCCGATCCAGATCAGCTTTTCGGTTGAGGTGGCAAACGCGGTCCCCGCCTTGATCTGGTCGCGCACGGC
>JAYUPM010000265.1:0-3877 GCA_043760145.1 Spartobacteria bacterium | reverse complement strand
GGGAGGTCCGTGTATATATTAATCAAATCCTGCTCTGGAATTTTTCGATCGAGCAGGGCGAATACATCATTGGACGTGATTCAACCTGTCACATCGTTGTCGATGCCGATAATGTCTCACGCCACCATGCGCGCCTTACATTAAGCGGTTTCGAACTTCTCATTGAAGACATTGGCAGCAGTAACGGGGTGTTTATCGATGGAGCCCAGGTCCAGATCCCAACGCGGATTCGCGGGGATCAGGAAGTGGAGATCGGGAGCGCCCGGTTGCGGATAGGATTGCGGGAATCAGCAACCCGTCAATTGGCGGACGCGCTTTGGGACAAGGATCTTGGACTTGAGCCGGTGCGCCAGATGCTCGAGGCCAAAAAGTATCGCATGATCAGGACGATCGGGCGCGGCGGGATGGGGGTGGTGATGCAAGCCCGGGACTTGCGAATCCGTCGGACCGTGGCCTTGAAAGTAATGAAAACCGGGATGCAGTTTTCGCGTGAGAGCATGTTGCGATTCGTCGATGAAGCGCAGGTCACCGGACAGCTTGAGCATCCCAATATTATCCCGGTCTACGAGCTGGGCCTTGATGAGCAGGGCGAGGTCTTCTACGCAATGAAACACGTCAAGGGGATCACCCTGGCGGACGTGATCCGGGGACTGAAGGACGGGGACGCCGCGATCGTGGCCGAGTATCCTCTGGCGACTCTCATCACGGTCTTCCAAAAAATCTGCGATGGCGCTGCGTTCGCCCATTCCAAGGGGGTGATCCATCGCGATCTGAAGCCCGAGAATGTGATGATCGGGGCTTTTGGCGAAGTGCTGGTGATGGATTGGGGCCTGGCAAAAAACATCACCGGAGGCTACGCCAAGGCGCCGGAGGACGGAGGTCGGCAGTCGGAGGACGGAGAGCGGGGGTCGGAGGTCGGAGATCAGAAGTCGGAGGGCGGAATTTCCGACTCCAGCCCGGAATCCGACCGACCACCGACTTCCGACCTCCGCCCTCCGACCTCCGATGACAGCCCTCCGACCTCTGACCTCCGACCATCGGCTCCCGACGGCCGCGGATTCCAAACCATGAACGGGTTGATCGTTGGAACGCCGCCGTATCTCTCTCCAGAGCAGGCCCGGGGCGAGCTGGATAAGATTGATGCCCGCTCCGACATATTCGTTCTTGGGGAAATCCTATACGCCATCCTGACGCTTCGAGCCCCGGTGACTGGAGAATTCGCTGAGGTGCTGCAGAAGATCCTGGGAGGCGTGGTCACCCCGCCCTCGAGTTATAATCAGCCTACCAAAAGCTCCCGGATCGCGGCCCCTGCAGCTGATGGGGAGGCCAGTTCTGCGGAACTCGTGGAGGAATTCATCGCGCTGGTCCATTGCCCCGGTCGGCGAATACCTGACGGGCTCTCAGCGGTAGTGATGAAAGCGATGCAGCTTGATCCCGGGGCTCGGTATCAGAGTGTCGGAGAAATGCAGGCCGATCTAACGGCATGGCAGGGGGGCTTTCCCACCAAGGCCGAGCGAGCCAGCCCAGTCACCCATTTCTGGTTCTTCGTGAGGCGGCGCAAAGGCGAGGTCACCCTTGCCGCGGTGGCTTTCGTTCTCTTCAATATCGTTGTGCTCGGGTTTTTCTACGAACTCCAGTTGGAAAAGAACCGGGCACTCGACAGCGAGCGCTGGGCCATTGCCAACGAACTGCGGGCACGCGGCAGTCAAAGGCTCACAGCCGAGCGCCTCAACGAATTGCGCGGAACCGCCCCCGCTTATGTCGAGGACGCACGAAAGCTGATCGAGGCTCAGAATTTTGAAGGGGCCCTCGATAAAATTGATTACGCAATTGAGCAGGTCCCGAACGAGGCTGATTACAATAATCTACGCGGCAACATCCTTCAGTCCATGTTGCGCTGGGATGAAGCCGCAACGGCTTACCAGGAGGCGCTCAGCCGCAATCCCAAGCACCAGAACGCAAAGCGCAACCTGGATCTTACCCTTCGCCTCCATTCCAAGGCTCTTAAGGAAGGCACGATTTCGGAAAGTGTCCTCCGGGAATTCCATGAGGCGTTGCTTAAGCAAAACAGGGTGGGGGAAGCCTCGGCTTTGGAAGGGAGATTGAAAATTGAAAACACAGCCATCCCACAGAGGAGATCTTTTTAACCGCAGATGACGCAGATTGGCGCAGATACCGGAAGGAGAAGGATCGTCTACGAGCAGTCGCTTCTCCCTGCCTTCATCTGCGTCCCTCTGTGAAATCTGCGGTTCAAAACTCCGGATCTTTTTAACCGCAGATGGCGCAGATTGGCGCAGATACCGGAAAGAGGAAAATCGTCTACGCGCAGTCGCCTCTCCCTCCGCCACCTACAATAATGCCCGTAAAAGCGGAACGAAGAAGGGAGCGCGAATTCGCTCCACTTCTTCGTTCGCTACTCTGCTTTTGCCTTTTTTGCCTTTAGTGGGAGCAGGCGCTGTTTTTCTTGCAGCACTCTTTTTTCGCTGTCGGGCAAGCCTTCGATTGCGAGCACTCTTTCTTTGGAGCGGTCTGGCAGGCTGTGAAGTTGACCGCAACGAATGCGATTGCGAGGAGCGAGGTGATGGTTTTCATAGATTATATCGGGCTGGTTTTTTGTGTTTTGGTGTTTGCTGCGTGGTTGTGGGGGATTCTTAAAAAAAGGGTATCGTCGGCTGCGCTCACTCAAGGCGGGTGGCCATTGCCTGGGCTTGAAGGCAAAGTTCCGCCGCGCGAAAAGCGTGTTCCTGAGTCATGGCTAGTTCAGTCCGGTTCAGGCAGTCAAGGATGAGTGCACCGAAAAATGGATAACCGACCTCCCCATGGCAGCGGATGTGGTGCTCGCCTTTCTGATCAACCAGGTAAAGGTGATCCCCGGCACTTTCCCGGGCCACATCGATGTATTTGCGCAGCTCGATATACCCCGTGGTCCCCAGGATAAATGTGCGCCCATCGCCCCAGCTCTGGAGCCCATCCGGATTAAGCCAATCGACCCGGATGTAATTGGTGGCCCCATTATCGGCGATCAGGTTGGCTTCGCCCCAGTCCTCGAACTCGGGAAAATTTTTGTGATGATAGTTGGCCACCTGCGCGTGAACCACCCTCGCGCTTTGGGCTCCAGCGTAATGCAGGAATTGTTCGAATTGATGGGAGCCGATATCGCACAAAATTCCACCCGTTTTTTCCTTCAACCAAAACCACGAGGGACGGCTGCCGGGCGAAGAGCGGTGCGGCCCCAGTCCCAGGACCTGGACGACCCGGCCAATGGCTCCCTGGTCAATGAGTTGCCCGGCGCGAACCGCGCATTCCACATGCAAACGTTCACTGTAATACACCATGTATTTCTTGCCGGTCTGCGCCACTTTTTGCCGGGCCGCTTCGAGCTGGGCCAGCGTCGTGAATGGCGTTTTATCGGTAAAATAATCCTTGCCCGCGTCCATGACTTTGAGCCCGAGCGGGCCGCGTTCGCTTGGCACCGCGGCTGCCGCGATCAGCTTAATCTCAGGTTGATCAAGCACCGCGTCCACACTCGCCAGCGGTTCCGCAGTGGGGAATGTTTTGCAGAATTTTTCCACCTTGACCGGATCGGGATCGTAAACGAATCGCACCTCGCCTCCCGCTTCCGTGAGTCCTTTGCATTGGCCGTAAATGTGACCGTGATCGAGCGCGACGGCGGCAAACGCAAACTCGCCCCGCTCCACGACCGGGGCGGGTTTCCCCTCCGGGGCGTAATTCATGCCGTCAGATTTCTGCATGTGACAACCTACGGGAGGCTTGGCGGGCTCGTCAGCGAAAATAACGAGGCGCCCCTGAATTCAAAAACCGGGAGAAACCGGGAAGGAGCGGAGCGTGGCCTTTGGGTGGAAAAATATGAATCGGC
>JAYUPM010000264.1:0-1616 GCA_043760145.1 Spartobacteria bacterium | reverse complement strand
TCGCATTATCCAACGGTCATTTCCGTCATTTGGAGCTATTCCAAATGATCGGCCAGGTGCTCCAACTCGAGGAACTCGCCAATCTCCAACTTAAAAATGCGAGCGCCGAATTTCGGATCGGCCAGCAGAAAGCGCATGTCGATTCGTTCCTGCTCGAAGCTCCCGACCTCCGGCTCTCCGCAGAGGGCGCCATTCGCTTTGATGGGAAGGTGGCGCTGGATGCGCGCCTAGCCATTAATGAGAGTCTATCCAATAAACTGCCCCGGTTCCTCCGTGAAAGTTTCAGCGATCCCGATCCTTCCGGGCTTCCGGCCATAGCCTTTAAGATATCCGGAAAAACCGACCATCCCAAGACCGACCTTGCCGAGAAGCTCGTTGGAAAAAAACTGGGCGATCAATTTGAGAACCTCGTGAGCGGCCTCTTCGGGACAAAGAAAAAGAACGACGAGGAAAAAGAAGAGGAGAAGAAAAAGGACGACAAGAAAAAGGACGAGAAGAAGAAAAAGAAAAAAAAGGAGGAGCAGGAAGCGAAGGAAGCGAAGGAAGCGCCTTCAGGTGATGCGCCCGAGGCTGGGGCCTCCCCTGTGCTCGACGTCCCGGGAGTTCCCGATTCCACTGTGCGCCCATGAGAGTCGTTGCCGGATCCGCGGGAGGCATCCCGCTCTTCGCTCCCAAATCCGATCTCCGGCCGACCATGGATGTCGTCAAGGGCGCGATCTTTTCGAGTCTCGCCGATTTTGTCGTGGGCGCCCGCGTGCTTGATCTGTTTGCCGGGTCCGGTGGTCTGGGAATTGAAGCTCTGAGCAGGGGGGCGGCCAGCGCGACCTTTGTGGAGACTGATCCGCGAGCCATTGATTCGATCACGAGCAACCTTGCCAAGACCCGTCTTCGAGGATCGATCCAGCAAATGGATGTGTTCGCGTTCCTCGACCGGTTTGTTACGCCCGGGCTCTTTGATTTGATCCTGGCCGATCCTCCCTACGCCAAAGCCCCGGGTGATCGTGATTTTACACCGGAACTTTTGCGCAATGAATCGCTGCATCGCGCGCTCGCGCCGGACGGGATCTTCGTCATGGAACATAAGCCCGGGGACAAACTTGTTTTCGGCCCGCAATGGGAATGTATTCGGCAGAAACGATACGGTGCCACCGAGGTCGCGTTGTTGCGTCCGCTCTGAGATCTCCGCTCTCAAATCCCAAGTATCTTTTCAAATTTCTAATGCGCCCCGCCACGCCATTGCCGACTGCGCTGCGTCGCACCCTTTTCGTATACAATCTTCTTTTCCCATTCGTCCTGGTCGCCCTGTTGCCGGGCTTGATTCGCCGGATGATGCGGCGGGGCAATTACCGGGAACATTTCGGCCAGCGGCTTGGAAAGTATCAGCCTCAAACCCATGCCCGGTTCCGCGACGGGGCGTGGCTCTGGATTCATTCCATCAGTGTCGGCGAAACCCTGGTGGCGCTGAAATTGGCGCGGGCGCTTCGTCAACAAGATCCGCTCACTGGGATTGTTATTTCGGTCACCACCTCCACCGGGTTCGCCCTCGCGCTCCAACAGAAGGAACCGTGGATGGAAGTGCTCTACAATCCGTTGGATCTCCTATCGGTGGTCAATCG
>JAYUPM010000263.1:0-3879 GCA_043760145.1 Spartobacteria bacterium | reverse complement strand
CCATTTTCCGCTTTTCGCTTTTCGCTTTTCGCTTTTCGCTTTTCGCTTTTCGCTTTTCGCTTTTCGCTTTCCGCTTTCCGCTTTCCGCTTTCCGCTTTCCGCTTTTCGCTTTCTCTTCGTGCTCGCCACCTTTTTACCCGCGGAATGTCCGGTCGGCAACGATCTGTTGCTCGAACGATTCCTCCAATATATCGCAGCAAAGAAACTGGCGCTTTATCCGGCCCAGGAAAATGCGATCCTGGAGCTTTATGAGGAGCACAACGTCATCCTCAATACGCCGACGGGTTCCGGCAAATCGCTGGTGGCGACCGCCCTCCATTTCCAATCACTGGGAAAAAAGCGGCGTTCAGTTTACACCTGCCCGATCAAGGCGTTGGTGAACGAGAAATGGCTCGCGCTCTGCCGCGAGTTTGGGCCGGAGCACGTCGGATTAAGCACCGGCGACGCCACCATCAACCGGGACGCGCCGATCCTCTGTTGCACTGCGGAGATCCTTGCCAATATTGCCCTGCGCGACGGGGCCCGGGCCAATGTCCAGGACGTGGTCATGGACGAGTTCCATTATTATGCCGACCCTGAGCGCGGCGTGGCCTGGCAGATCCCGCTGCTTACCCTGCCCAATGCCCGGTTCCTTCTCATGTCCGCCACCTTGGGCGATACATCGTTTTTCGAGCAGGAATTGACCCGGCTCAATCAACGGCCAACAGTCACCATTAGTTCGCAGGATCGTCCGGTCCCACTGGATTATTCATATGCGGAAACACCCCTTCCCAAGACGGTCGAGAACCTTCTGGCCCAGGGCAAGGCGCCTGTTTATGTCGTGCATTTTACTCAACGCGAAGCGGCCGAGAGCGCCCAGGATTTCACAAGCCTCAACGTCTCCACTCGCGAAGAGAAAACGGCGCTTGCCCATGCTTTGGAAGGGGTAAAATTCAACAGCCCATACGGACCCGAAATCAAAAAATGGCTCCGGCACGGCATCGGTCTGCATCATGCGGGATTGCTCCCAAGATACCGGGTCCTTGTCGAGCAACTGGCCCAGCGTGGACTGCTCAAAATCATTTGCGGCACCGACACTTTGGGGGTCGGAATCAACGTCCCCATTCGCACCGTGCTCTTTAGCCAGTTGTGCAAGTTCAATGGCCAGAAAACCGCCATCCTTACCGTCCGCGATTTCCATCAGATCGGCGGACGCGCGGGACGCAAAGGATTTGACGATTGCGGCTGGGTGGTGGCGCAAGCCCCGGCCCACGCAATTGAGAACCTGCAGCTGGAGCAAAAACAAGCGGGTGGTGGGAAGAAATTTGTGAAACGCAAACCGCCTGAGAGGAACTTTGTTAATTGGGACAAACAAACTTTCACCCGCCTCGTGTCCGCATCACCGGAGCGGCTTACCAGTCAGTTCCGGGTGAACCACGGGATGTTGATCAACGTGCTGGGACGGCCGGGGAATGGTTGCGAAGCAATGCGTGAACTGCTGGCGCGCAGCCACGAATCGCCCAAGTCAAGGAAGGCATTGACCAAGCGGAGCTGGCAGCTCTTTCGGGCCTTGGTTGAACGCAAGATCATTGAGTTCATCCCGAAGACTGGGGAGGGCGCGTATCTGCGGCTCAACGTCGAGTTACAGGACGCGTTTTCGATGGATCAGACACTCTCCCTTTACCTTCTCGATACTCTGCCCCTTATCGATCCGCTGGCACCGGATTACCCGATGGTCCTGCTCACTTTGGTCGAATCCATTCTCGAAGACCCGGACGTGATCCTGCGCAAACAACTCGACCGCCTTAAAGGCCAGGCCGTCGCGGAAATGAAAATGCAGGGGCTCGATTTCAATGCGCGCATGGAGGAACTCGAAAAACTGGAGTATCCAAAACCCAATCGCGAATTCGTTTATTCGACCTTCAACGCCTTTGCGCAACGGCATCCGTGGGTGGGCCAGGAAAACATCCGGCCCAAGTCGATCGCGCGGGAGATGTTCGAGGAATTCCGGTCCTTCTCCGATTACATCAAGACCTACGATCTCCAACGGGCCGAGGGGGTGTTGCTGCGGCATCTCGCCAGCGTGCATAAAGTGCTGGCCAAAACGGTGCCGGAGACGGCCAAAAATGAGGTGGTCCGCGAGATGGAGCTATACCTTCGAACGATGATCCGTCAGGTCGACTCCAGCCTCCTCGATGAGTGGGAAAAAATGCGTAACCCGGCCGCCTCGCCCCGTCCCGAGGAAGCCGAGCTTCGTCCCCCGGGCGCCGAGACCCGGGAGATAACTCGCGACCCGAAAGAATTCACCGCGGCGGTTCGGCAGGTGATCTTCCTGTTTCTTCGGGCCATGGCCAATGGCGATTATGAGACGGCCTTGAATACACTTTCCGCAGGCCCCGAACCTTCTCTGGAGCCATGGTCAGTTGAACGGCTCAAGCTGGCGATGGAACGCTACTATGCGAGCCACACCCGGCTTTGCATGGACCCGGAAGCCCGCAACCTTCGGCACACTTACATCACCGCAACCTCACCGCAAAGATGGCAAGTCCAGCAGATGCTAATTGATCCTGCGCAAAGCAACGATTGGGTTGCGGAGTTCGAGGTTGACCTCCCGGCATCTGCGGCAGCCGGCAACGCGGCCCTGAACCTGCTTCGCTTTGAGGGATTAGTCTAAGAGAATTCCATTTTTCTCCTTCCTCTTTTGCCCGCCCCATCCCTCAATCTGTCACATCTCGAAATTCTTCGTTATTCCAGTCCCGTTATTTTCCCTATGTCTGTCCCCGCGAACTCGCATAAATCCAGCCCGGCAGAGGATGAGTTGATCCGGCTTAGATTGTCGCTGGACCGGGCAACGGACGTCATAGCTGCCCAATCCCAACGATTAAAAAATATCGACGCCCTCGCCGCGACGATAGCCCACGACCTTAGTAACATCCTGGGGCCCATCATCCTTGCTTTTGGTGTTCTCAATAGGCGCCTCAAAGATCCAAGAGACCAGGACCTCCTCGCCATGGTCAGCGAGACTGCCCACTCCGGATCCGATATCGTGAAGCAGATTCTCTCCCTTGTGAGCACCCCAAAAACGACAGCGGTCGCCCCACACACCATCAAATCGACTGTGGGTGGCAAACCGGCTCCTGCCCGCCTTGGCAAGCCCCGGGGCAATGGACAATTGATTCTTGTCATCGACGACGAAGCCTCTCTTCGCACAATGACCGCCCGCACTTTGGAGGCATTCGGATACCGGGCTCTCACCGCAATTGATGGCCCCGACGGAATTGCCCAATACAAACTGCACGCGGAGGAGATCGCCCTCGTGATTACCGATATCGTTATGCCGGTCATGGATGGTTGGGCAACCATCCGTTTGCTGCGGGAATTCGATCCCAACGTAAAAGTCATCGCCTCCAGCGGACGCCGCGCCAACCTGGCGGAAGTCGAGTCCGAGCAATTTTTAATCAAGCCATATACGGTGGAATGTTTGTTGCACACCTTGCACGAAATTTTCTCTCCCGGTCCCAGCCCACACAACTAAAGTCGCAATGCTGTCCCAATCCTCTCCCGAAATTCCCAATCCTCCGGCCCCACCCATCCGCGTCCTGATCGCGGACGATCATCTTGTGATGCGCTGCGGGCTCCGGGCCATCATCGATGCCATGGACGGCTGGGAAGTTTGCGGGGAAGCGGCCACCGGGCGGGAAGCGGTTGAATTGGCTTTGCACCTCCAGCCGGAGATTGTCGTCATGGATATGACTTTGCCCGAGCTCACTGGCTTGGAGGCAACCCGCCAGATCAAAAAGGATTCTCCTAATTCCGAGGTCCTTATGTTCACCGTCCATGATCAAGAGGAACTCATCCACGATGTGTTTGAAGCCGGCGCCCGCAGCTACATCCTCAAGA
>JAYUPM010000262.1:0-1617 GCA_043760145.1 Spartobacteria bacterium | reverse complement strand
GCCTCTGCATTGCAAAACAACGATCCCAAGGCGGCCGTCTCATTTTTCGGCACAATGCTTGAGAAACAGCCGGACAGCGAGTTCCGCGAACAAATGCGTTTCCTGCTCGGCAATGCGCATTTTATGCAGGGCGAATATGAGAAGGCGCGGAATCAATACCGCAGTTATTTGAAGGATTTTTCCAAGGGCGGTTACTTCGAGGAGGCGCAGTATCGCGACGCGCTTACGCTGATCTTCGATGGCAAATATGAGGAGGCGCTTGCCGCCTTTAGTGCATACAGCGCGCAGCACCCGGGAGGGGCTTTCGCACCGGACGCGGGTTATCGGGTGATGGTGTGCAAGTATTCGGCGTCGCTCTATTCGGAGGTGATTGCGGATGCGACTGCGTGGGAAAAGCAAGTCCCCAAGCACGAGATTGCTGGGGAGGTTTATTCGCTGCTGGGTGACGCGTTGGCGGCGGAGAGCAAGACCGCTGAGGCAGTTGTTGCCTACAGCCAGGCCTACAAGATTGCGACGACCGATGAGGTGCTTAACTACGCGCTTTTTGAAGCGGGCACCCAACTCCAGAAGCTGGGTAAATGGCAGGAAATCGCGACGATGTTTGAGGAGTTCGTGAAGGATAAGCCGGATCATCCGACGGTGGTGGCGGCGATGTTCTGGATTGGAAAAGCGAAAGCGCGTGAGGGCAAAACAGATGAGGCGAAGGCGTTCATAGTGGAGAACCTCAAGCGGTATATTAACGAACCGAAGCGTGAAGCCGTGGAGCAACTGCTCTTCCAGCTCGCGCAATTTTGTTCGAAGCGACCCCGTCCTCCGGCAGCACCCCCCGCGCCTGCGCCAGCAGCCGCGGTTGTGGCCAAACCGGGAGCGCCCGCCGCCTCGACCCCGGTCCCTGCAACCCCGGTGCCGCTTCCGCCATATGATGCTGTTGCGGAGCTTAAAAAACAAATTGCGCCGCTCAGCGAAATCGCGAATGCGACCGGGCGAGCGCGTCTGCTTTATGCGCAGGCGGAGTTGGCGAAAATGCGAAAAAAGGAGGGCGAAGCGCAGGCGATCCATGCGGAGATTGCGGAGAAATTCAAAACGGAGGAACTCAGTCCAGTGTTGCTCGCGATCACGGGTGATTACCTGCTCGCAAAAGGCAATGTTGAGCGCGCGGAACATGCATTCCTGGAGATGCGCGAGGATTATCCGAAGAGCGATCACATTGACTACGCATACGTGGGGTTGGGGCAGATCGCGCTGGCGAAAAAGGATTACACGAAGGCTCTTGAGCTCTTCTCGCACGCCGCCGACGAAATCGCGGGGATGAAGATCAAGGAATCGACGTTGGGCAAGGCCCGGGCACTTCTGGAGTTGGGACGTTATGAAGAGTCGAAGAAACTTTTTGAGCAGGTCGCGAGCATTCGAGAATGGCGGGGCGAATCGACAGCGGAGGCGCTCTATTATTTGGGCGAAATCGAGACGCGGCAGGGCCGGTTTGCGGAGGCGATCGCGCATTACCAGCGGGTGTTTGTGGCGTATCAGAAATTCCTGCCGTGGACCGCCAAGGCTTATATCCGGAGCGCGGAGTCCTTTGATAAACTTGGCAAGCGGAAGGAAGCGATCGGTCATCTC
>JAYUPM010000261.1:0-1619 GCA_043760145.1 Spartobacteria bacterium | reverse complement strand
TCGCGACCCCTGTGTCGGTGGAAGCGGAGTTTTATTACACGATCATTGCCAAGGAGCTGGAAAAAGACACAGCCAAGTGGGAGCGCAAATGCCATATTTTCATCTTCGAAAAAACGGAGGACTGGGCGCAGTTCCAAGCCCGCTCGTCGCTCGATCCGTGGACCGGTGGGATCCATGCCGGAGGCGAGCTCTTTATCCAGCGCAACCCGGAATATAAGTTTAAAGGGAGCACTTTAGGGCACGAGGTCGCCCATCTTGTGGTCCACCGCTTTTTTGGACCGGGGATCCCGCTCTGGTTGAACGAAGGTTACGCCGAGTATGCCGCCATCCGGGGACATGCCGCATTTTACCGGGCCCGCGGGTATGATGCCCGTCCAAAGGCGCAGGCCGTTGACCCGGCGCGCTTCATCCCTTTGGCGAAGCTTACAGATGCGAGAGGTTACCCTGCGGATATCACCGAGGTGACGACGTTCTATACAGAGTCCGAGCGGCTGGTTCGTTTCCTGAACGGGGTAAACAAAAAAGGGTTCTCGCTCTTTTTTGAATCTCTCTCCCAGGGTGCCCGGTTCGACACGGCTCTTGCCAAGGGCTTTGGTGGCCGGTTTGACCTCGAAGGACTGGAACGCGAATTTAAACCATACGCCACCAAAGAACACGGAACATCAATTCAGGATTAGCATTTCCAATTTTCATGGCTGCCACATCCACCAAGACACAGACCCAAATCCACGCGATCCTGGGTTCTGATGAATCCGAGATCAAACGTGCCGCGCGCGAATGGGCGGAGAAACTTTCTCCTGGCGGGGATTTCGGAATGGATTCAATCGATGGAGTTGCCGATAACGCGGATCAAGCTGTTACCAGGATCCACCAGACGATCGAGGCGCTGCTGACTTTCCCGTTTTTTGGCGGCGAAAAATTGGTCTGGCTTAAAAACGCCACCTTCCTCGCCGATAATATGACCGGCCGCGCCTCCAGTGTGATCGAGGCCCTCGAAAAACTCACCGAAACTCTCGTCAGCGGGTTCCCCTCCAGCACCCGTTTTCTTTTAAGTGCGATCGATGTCGATAAACGGCGCTCCTTTTATAAATCACTCCAGAAACTCGCCAAGGTCCTGGTGTTCGACAAGGTCGATACTTCCAAGCCCGGCTGGGAAGACGATGCCGCCCAGTTGGCCAGGGACGCCGCTTCAGAACGTTCCCTCCGGTTTGACGGTGAGGCGCTCGAGCTCTTTGCCCTGTTTACCGGAGGCGACCGCAGGATCGTCCTTAACGAAATCGAGAAGCTCGATCTGTTCCTCGGCCCGGCCCAGCGCCAGATCGGCGTTGACGAAGTCCGCCTCCTGGTCCCGTTGTCCCGGGCCGGAATTATTTTCGAACTCGGGAACGCCATCGCCGAGCGTAACCTTCGGCGGTCGCTCGATTTGCTGGCCCAACTTCTTTTTCAGGGCGAAAACGGCGTCGGTATTCTCCTGGTCGCCATCATTCCCACCGTGCGCAATCTCCTGGTCGCAAAGGACCTCATGGCCCGCCATAAACTGAGTCGTCCAGCCCAGCCATTTTTTTTCGGTAAAACCATCGAAAAACTGCCCCCTGAGGCAACCGCCCATTTACCGCGTA
>JAYUPM010000260.1:0-1619 GCA_043760145.1 Spartobacteria bacterium | reverse complement strand
ATGATGGCCATGATGTTGTGTTCCTTTCGGTTTTGGTTTTTGTGTGAAGACACGAAAAAGCCCGGCCTTTGCAGGGCCGGGCTCATCCGAGTCGGTGGTGATTTGTGGTGATCCGGGTCAGCTATTTCTGACCGGCTACCATCTTATTATGGGCACATTCCGATGGGGAACGTGGTCCGGATGCCCTCCACGCGCCCTCTGCGGCCCATGATCGTTGTCAGCGATACCACACCATTGCGGTATCTTGCTGTATTGGAGCATCTGAGACTCCTGCCCCGCCATTACTGCAGCGGGACCCCATTCTCCGGGCCCCCATCTTTGCGGGTTGAAAGCCACGCATGGCCCTTGGGTGTTAGACGGTATTTCTGGAGTCGGCTTTTCGGTTTGTCTGGAACCGTCATT
Organism: Spartobacteria bacterium; assembly: GCA_043760145.1. Taxonomy (GTDB): domain Bacteria; phylum Verrucomicrobiota; class Verrucomicrobiia; order Chthoniobacterales; family Chthoniobacteraceae; genus CAIURC01. Next base: position 1,217 of record JAYUPM010000260.1, on the reverse strand, counting down.
TCGACCAGACCAGCGTGGAGAGCGGGATCCAAATAAACTTCCCGGAAGTGATCTCGGTGCTTGAGACCCAGTGCCTCTTGAAGTTCAGTGCGTTTCATCTCACCGAGCAAGGCTGCAACGAGGCGGCTGACTTCCCCGGCGACTTGCCCGGTGACTTGCCCGGTGACTTGCCCGGTGGATTCCGCAGCAGCTTGGCCGATCCGTTTCGCTTGGAGGTGGGCGGGTAGGCGAATCAGGAAGAATGAGCGGTCCTCGTCCGTATCGAATTGCGGCAGCGGAGAACCGTTGAGACGCATGGCATGGAGGATTTTAGGGATACCCGTGGCGCGGCCTTCGGTGAGGTCGAGTTCCTTTAGAAATTCGCCAACGCGTCGGTTGCGATAACGGCGGGAGACAGCCTTGCCCTGTTGAAGATCGGCGAGCCGAATGGAGCGCTCAGGGCCCGGAAAGCTCAAGACGACAAGTTCCTCGGGCGAGATGCGGACTTCGATCGGTTCGCGGATTTCGTAACTGCGGTGATAGACGGCGTTGACCACCGCTTCCTCAATGGCGTCGAAAGGGAAGTTGACGATCCGAGTGGACTCGGCGCGGCCGGAGTGTTTGATGACCGTTTCACTGATGAAGTTCCGCCGTATGTAATCGAGGGCTTCGCGGATCATTCGCCCTAGGTTACCGTTTTTCAAAAGGTCGCCGACTCTTCGTGATCCCGAAAAGCTGCGGCAAATCCGGAGGCGCGCGATCGGGAAAATCGACCGAAAAACGTCCTGAGACATCGTCGGATTTCCGGGGACGAAGTATGACTTTTGGTATGAGTTTGCCTAGACCAGAGGTAGTGATTCGCTGTAAATGCCTGTGTATCAAGGAGATATGCGCGATGCAGGGTTCGAACCTGCGACTTCTTGCGTGTGAAGCAAGCGCTCTACCACTGAGCTAATCGCGCGGGCGGTTGCTTCTATAGCGGAGCCCCCGATGATATCCATAGAAATTTCCAGGCCGATGCCCGCGCAGCCCATTCATTTTTGAGGATCAGGACGGAGTGCGCAGGAGGGGGAACTGGGATTGGGAGGAGCAATTTGGCGGGCAGAGGGCAAACAATCTTTTGCCATGAGTTGGTTAGCGGTGCTAAATGATCTCCATGGTTTTCCCTCTCCCATCGTCCGCACCATGCCCTTTATCTTCGCTTGAATCCGGCGCCCGTCCGCGATTTGAGCGGCGCA